>NZ_JBJNRJ010000097.1:0-7385 GCF_046233715.1 Trujillonella humicola
GCTCGAGCCCGCGGGCGCGCGCGCGCGCGGCGCGGGGGGGCCCGGGCCCCCCCGCCCCCCCCCCCCCCCCACTCCGCTCACGGGCGTGGCGGGAAGACGCCCTGCAGGGCGATGCAGAAGTTGAGCACCAGCGAGGGCATGGTGTTGGGATGCGGCTGCCCGCTGCCGGCGATCGACGTGCCCATCGGGCTCATCGCCGCGCCCGGGGTGCCGGTGGACCAGGGGTCCTCCTCCGACTCGCCCCACACCCCGCCGGCGGGGACGGCGGTGCGGCCGCCCCCGGCGCCGTCGGAGGCGCTGACCTGGTGGGTGTGGACCGGGATCTCCGACTCCAGCAGCGTCACGGTGTCCGAGCCGCCGGTCTGCCCGAGGTCGTAGCCCGACAGACCCGGTCCCTGCCCGGGATGCAGCGGAACGCGGCCGAGCAGGTCCGGGAGGGCGAACACGCTCTGGCCGTTCCCGCCGTAGGTGGTGCCGAGCAGGGCGAACAGCGCGGTGTTCTGCGAGATCGGCATGATCTGGCCGTTGCACTGCGCCCACCCGTTGGGCGGGAAGGCGAAGCCGAACACCTGGATCTCGGCGACGAAGGGATCGGGCACGACGGCTCCTGGCTAGTTCTGGCTCGGGAAGATGCCCGTGAGGGCGATGCAGGCGTTGAGGACCAGGTAGGGCTGGCGGTTGTCGTGCGGCTGGCTGCCCCCGGTGTCGGACACGGTCGCGTCCGCCATCGCGGTGTCGGCCCCGCCGGTGAACAACGGCGCCCGGCTCCCCGCCGCCCACGTCCCCCCGGCGGCCGGCGTCGCGGCGGAGCCGCGCCCCGTCGCTGCCATGGGCCGGTGGGTGTGCGGAGGCAGCTGCGCCTGCGTGACGGTGACGACCGAGGACCCGTAGGCAGCGCCCTGGGGGAGGACGCCGGTGTGCACCGGCACCCGGCCCCGCAGGTTCGGCAGCGCGAAGTTCGTCTGGCCGTTCCCGCCGTAGGTCGTGCCGAGGAGGGCGAACAGCGCCTGGTTCTGGTTGATCGGCAGGAACTGGCCGTTGCAGAACGCCCAGCCCTTGGGCGGGAAGTTGAACGAGAAGAACTGGATGCTGGCCATGAACGGCTCGGTCACGTCGGGGCCTCCGGCTAGGTCGGGCTCGGGAAGACGCCGAACAGCGAGATGATGAAGTTCACCGCGAGGTAGGGCTGCATGTTGTCGTGCGGCTGGCTGCCGCCGGTCGGGGCCAGCGCCGCGGGGTGCAGCGGGACCTGCGGGGCGGCGTCGGTGTACGGGCGCGCCGTCGGCGACGCGGCCCAGACCCCGCCGGCCGGGGTGGCGCGCACGCCGCTGCTGCCGCCGGCCACGGGGACGTGGCGGTGGGTGGGGATCTGCTGCACCGTGAGCGTCACGTGCTCCGTGCCGGCCGTCTCCGCGAGCTGGTGGGAGATCCCGTCCGTGCCGGTGCCCATGTGCACCGGCACGCGGCCCCGCAGGTCGGGCAGGGCGAAGGTCTCCTGCCCGTCCCCGCCGTAGGTGGTGCCGATCAGCTGGAACAGGACGTCGTTCTCCGAGATCGGGAGCTGCTGCCCGTCGCAGAAGAGCCACCCGGCCGGGGCGAAGTTCCCGGCGAAGATGCGGATCTCGCCGACGTAGGGCTGGGCGCCGTATGCCGAGGCCGGTACCGCACCGGCCAGAGTCGCCGCGGCCGCCGCCGTCCCCACGAGCACCCCGCCGCGCAGCAGGGTGCGCCGGGTGAGCGTCACGAGGCGACCAGCAGGCCGGAGGCCTCGGGCCGGTGCCGGTTGAACACCGCCTGGTAGAGGGTGACGTCGCCGTCGGACCCCACCGGGACGACGAACAGCGGGAACACCCCGAGCTGCGGGTGCTGCACCCGGCGCGTCCCCTGCCCGAGCGGAACGGCAGAGGGGCCGCTGAAGACCAGGGAGAACTGGTCGGCGCGGGCGGTGGAGCTGTCGACCACGTCGAGCAGCCGCAGGGGCACCGGGCCGGCGGTCGTCCCGGCGGCGAAGGGCGCACCCGCCGCCTCGGCGAAGGCCTCCGCGCTGAACTCGAGCAGCACGTCGGTCATGTCCCCACCTCTCCTGCGGCCCCCGGCCGCGTCCACTCCGTCATCGGCGCCCGCGCGCCCGCACCGGACCGCCCGGCGACCGCGGCGGTCAGCACAGCGGCCCCAGCGGGCTCAGCGCGGCGCCGTCCTGCTGCACGTCGACGGGCATCCCGAGCGCGGGGTCCACGGTGACGGTGTCGGTGCCGCCCAGACCCACCACGAGGACCGAGGCCGGCAGCGGGTGCTCGGTGCGGGTACCTCCCACGTCGACCCGGACGCCCCCGGCGACGGCGGTCAGCGTGATGACGTCGTCCCTCGCGGTGCCGGCCACGAGCAGGTCCCGCGCGGGCGGCTGCCACCACGGGCCGGCGGCGCAGGACCGGCCGGCGACGGTCGACCGCAGCCGCTGGACGACCTGGACGCCGCTCACGGTCACCGTGACCGTCTGCGGCGCCGAGGAGACGCCGAGCGCGTCGTAGCCGACGACCGTGACCGTGTAGATCCCCAGCCCGCGGTAGGAGTGGCCCGGCCGGGGCTCGGCGGCGACGGTGTCGCGCGTGGTGCGCCCGTCGCCCCACTCGACGACGTAGCGCGAGCCCGGGGCCAGGGACCCGAGGTCGATCCGCGCGGGCGAGCCGGCCGGCGCGTCCACGGCGTCGGTGGGCAGCGTGAGCACCGGCCGCGGTGCGACCGTGACGGTGAACGTCGTCGTCCCGGTGCCGAGGGTGTTGGTGGCCGAGCAGGTGACCGTCGTCGTCCCGACCGGGAAGCGGCTGCCGCCCGCCGGGGCGCAGGTGGCCGTCGCGGCCGGGTACGCGGTGACCGCCGGCGGCGCGAGGGAGACGACCGCGCCGCCCTGCGGGTCGACCGACTCCGGGACGGCGATGTCGGCCACCGCGGCCAGCACCGGTGCCGCGGAGACGGTCACCGGGAAGTCGGCGGTGTCCGTGCCCAGCGCGCTGGTCGCCGTGCAGCCGACGGTCGTGACGCCGGCCGGGAAGGCGTCGCCGGCGGTGAGGACGCGGGCCCCGTCCCGGCACTCGACGGCGGGGGCGGGCCAGCCGGTCGCGGCGACGTCGGCGAGCGGGTCGGCGAGCGTCGCGGTGGTGGCCCCGCTCGCCGCCGTCGCCGTGCGCGGGGCGGCGCCGAGCCGGGGCGGCGACTCGACGGTGACGGTGGCGGTGTCCGTGGCGTCCGCGCCGACGCCGTTGGTCGCCGTGCAGGCCAGGGTCGTGGCACCCACCGGGAAGGCGTCCCCGCTCGTCACGGCCCGTCCGCCGGCGTCGCAGGTGACCGTGGCGGCGGGGTAGCCGGTGACCGCGGAGGTCCAGGTGGCCGCCCGGTCGGAGCCGTCCGGGGAGCGGACGACGACGTCCCCGACGGTCAGGGTGGGCGGCGCGGAGACGACCACCTCCGTGGAGGCGCTCGCCGACCCGGCGGCGTTCTCGGCGGTGCAGTCGACGTCGGTGACCCCGACCGGGAGGTCCGCGGTGAGGGCGACGGTCCGGCCGTCGACCGAGCAGGTGATGACCGGGGTGGGCGATCCGGTGGCGGTCACCGGGAGGGGAACCGGGGCGGAGGTCGCACCGGCGGCGGCGGTGACCGGGACGGTCGCGGCCAGGGTGATGGTCGGCACGCTGCGGACGGTGACCGTGAAGCCGTCGACGGCGGCGGGTTCCGTGCCGTTCGCGGCCGTGCACGTGACCGCCGTCGTCCCGGCGGGGAACACGCTGCTGCCGCTGGTCACCGTGCGGCCGCCGGCGTCGACGCAGGTGACGGTCGCGGCGGGGAAGCCGGTGGGCGTCGCGGTCCACGTGGCGACGGCGCCTGCGCCGGGAGTGGTCTCGTCGGCCGTGACGTCGCCGACGACGAGGCCGGGGGCGGTCTCGACGGTGACGGTCGTCGTCTCCCGGCTGTCCGCGCCGACGCCGTTGGTGGCCACGCACTCGACGGTGGTGATGCCGGCGGGGAAGGTGCGGCCGGCGGCCACCGGGGCACCGCCGGCGCTGCAGGCCACGCTGGGCACGGGCCAGCCGATCGCGGTGGGGACGAACGCGGGGAGCGCCGCGGACTGCTCCCCGTCGGCGGCGCGCAGCACGATCGGCGCCGGCGGGACGGCGACCGGCGCGGTCTGCACCGTGACCACGAACGACTCGCCGGCCGAGGGGGTGACGCCGTTGGTGGCCGTGCAGACGACCGTCGTCTGCCCGGCCTGGAAGACCCGCGGCGAGACGGCGGCGGCGCCGCCGACCGTGCAGGCCGTCGTCGGGGCGGGGTGGCCGGTGGCCGTGACCGCGAACGGCACCGTGGCCGACCCGAGCCCCGCCGGGGCGCCGACCACGGTGATCGGCTCCGGGACGGTGAGCAGCGGCGGCGCCTGCACGGTCACGGCGGCGGTGGTGCTCGCCCGCTCGACCGTGACCCGGGCGCCGCCGGCACCGCCGCGGGCGGCGCCGGTGAACACGGCGGTCGCGGTCCCCGACGCGGCCAGCGTGGTCGCGGCGGAGGACAGCGACCCGGCGACCGGGTCGCCGAAGGTCAGCGGCAGCCCGACGAGGGCGGTCAGCTCGGCGGCCGGGACGGTGGCGCCCGCCGAGTCCGCCAGGAAGCTGGCGGTGAGCGTGCTGGACTGCGCCTCGCGGATCGTCGTCGGGGCGGCGGTCAGGGTGGGGACGAGCCGGGTGCCCGCCGGCGCGCCGCGCACCGGGTCGCAGCCGCGCGCGACGGCGTCGCCGGCTGCCGGGTCGCTCGCGCAGCCCCACCAGTTGCGGGTGAGGACCACGTCGGTCCCGGCGGTGGTCCACCCGGGCTCGGTGCCGGCGTCCACCGCGCTGGTCACGTTGCCGGCGATGCGGTTGTAGGAGGCTCGGACGGTGCCCTGGTCGGCGTAGAAGGCGGCGCCGCGGGCGGCGTCGTTGGCGGTGAAGGCGCTGTGGCTGATCCGCGCGCCGGGCGAGCCACCGCCGGCGAGGAACAACCCGCCGCCGGTCGACGCGGTGTTGCCCCGCACGGTGAGCCGGGTGGCGGTCAGGTCGTCGGTGGCCGCGAGGACGCCGGCCCCGCGGACGGCGGTGTTGGCCGAGATCTCGGTCCCGGTGAGCGCCACGGGCACCGAGGTGGCACGGATGCCGCCGCCGGTGCCGCCCAGGCCCCCGGCCGCGGTGGCCGAGTTCCCGGTGACCGTGCCGCCGGTGACGGTCAGCGCGCCGCTGCCGCCCTGGTCCAGGCCGCCGCCGTCGCCGGCCGTGGCGCGGTTGCCCTGCAGCGTGCTGTCGGTGAGGCGGACGACGGCGTCGGTGGCGTAGACGCCACCGCCGGCGTCGCGGGCGCTGCTGTCGCGGACGGTGACCCGCTCGAGGGTCAGCGCCGAGGTGGCGGAGCCGTCGGCCGTGCCGGTGACCCGGATCGCGCCGCCGACCGCGGTGCCGCCGGCGACGGGCGCGGACCCGCCCTCCAGGACGAGGTCGCGCAGCACCAGCGCGCCGCTGGCCCCGGCACCGCGGCCGTCGGACCCGGGGGTGACGTCGAAGAGCCGGTCGGCTCCGCTCCCCCGGACGACCGTGCCCGCGCCGGCGCCGGACACGGTCAGCTCGCCGACCACGTCCAGGTCGCCGACGGCGGCGTCGTCCTGCGCGGCGGCGTCGTCGGCACCGCTGCCGAGGACGTAGGTGCCGGCGGGCAGGGAGATCGTGTCGGCGCCCGGGCGCTGGTTGGCGAGCAGCACCGCGCCGCGCAGCGTGCAGGCGCCGCCGCTGTCGCAGCCCGCGGTGGCGGTGCCCTCCCCGGTCGACGTGACGGTGATGGGAGGCGCGGCCGCCGCGACGGGCAGGGGGCCCAGGACGAGGCCCGACACGGCGACGGCGGCGACCGCGATCCCGGTCAGCAGGCGGCGGGTCACGCGGCACCTCCGGTGGAGGCGCGCCGGCGGCGGCCGGCGACGACGAGCAGCGAGCCGGCGGCGACGAGGGCGGCGCCGAGGACACCGACGGCCAGGTCGGCGCCGGTGCTGGCCAGCCCGCCCGCGCGGACGGCGGCGGCCGGTGCGGCGGCCGGTGCGGCGGCCACCGCGCCGCTCCCCAACGCGCCGGGGCCCGCAGGGCTGGACCACACCGGCCCGCTGGGGCCACCCGGCGGAGCCGCACCCGGCGGACCGAGGGTCGTGGACGTGCCGGCCGTGCCGAAGGGCTCGCCGGCCAGGGGGTCCTGGCCGGCGAGGAAGGCGGCCGCGGCGACGGCGAGCACCGCGGTCGGGGCCGAGGGTGCCGCGGTCAGCCTCAGGCGCACGGTCGTGGTGGTGCCGGCCGCGACGTCGACACCCGACGGGCCGCCGGCGATCGCCAGGACGGTCCCGGCGACGGGCTGGGTGCCGGGCAGGCCGCGCCAGCTGCTGCCGTCCTGCTCCTCGACGGCGAGGGCGCCGGGGGTGAGACCGGGCGCGCTGAGTGCCAGCGCCACGGGCAGGCCGGTCCAGGACACGCCCGCCGGGGCGGTCAGGCGGACCGTGACCGCCGCGGGGACGCCGTCGGTGGTGGGCCCGGCCGGGACGTCGACCGCGACGCCGGGGACGACGAGGTCGACGACCCGCTGCTCGACGTCGAGCTCGGTGCCGCCGTCGACGACGCGGAGGGTGAGCACGAGCGTGGTGCCGGCCAGGTCGGCCGCGGCGGTCCCGCCGGCCGGGTCGACGCCCAGCGTGAGCTGCGCCGGCCGGGCGAGCGGCCCCGTGGGGGTGAGGGTGCGCCCGTCGGGGCCGGCGGCGAGGCCGACCGGTGCGCCGTCGGCGGTGAGGACGACGTCGTCGGTGCCGAGCACCGGGACCCCGGCGACCGCCGGCGCGTCGGTGACCAGCGACAGCTCGAGCGCGGCGGAGCCGGGGAGGCCACCGGCGTAGGCGAGGTCCACCGCACCGGCCGAGCCGCCGATCCCCACGCGGTCGGGGACGGCGGTGAGGGTGAGGTCCCCGGCGGCGGCCGCCGCGGGCGGCACCCCCGTCAGGATCCCGGCGACGACGAGCGCCGCACCCGTCAGGACAGCTCCGACGCGCCGCACCCGCTGCCCCCGCTCCAGACGCGTCCCGAGCTGGGTCGCGGGCCCGAGGGCCGGAGGGGAACCTACGGACGGTCGAACGGAACCCGTGCGACCCGCTGCGACGGGTGTGACGGGCGGGTCAGGCGGCGTCCGGTGCGACGAATGCGCTGGTCAGCGCAGCGCCGGCGCCGTGTCAGCGTGCGTCCTAGCGGAGTGGGGGGGGGGGGGGGGGGGGGGGGGGGGGGGGGGGGGGGGGGGGGGGGGGGGGGGGGGGGGGGGGGGGGGGGGGGGGGGGGGGGGGGGGGGGG
>NZ_JBJNRJ010000098.1:0-6794 GCF_046233715.1 Trujillonella humicola
TCGCCGCTCGTCTTCCCACCACACCTCATCGGCACGGTGATGATCAAGCGACAGATGTCATGAGACTTCATCCCTGACACATCTCATGGGACTCGACATCGGCGTCACGCCGACGAATCTCCTCCGCGCCGACGTGGCGGCGACCGCTCGCGGTCACCGGGCGGACACGTCAGCGGCCGACATTCCCCGTGTCCGGGCCCCTCCAGGGCCCGCCGGCAGCGAGGGGTCCGTCCGTGGCCGCAGCCGCGCGCACCGCTGTTCCCGTCCACCCCGCGCCGCCCGTGGCCGGTCTGCGGGTCGCCGTGGTCGCCGAGACGTTCCGCCCGGCGGTCAACGGCGTCGTCAACTCGGTGGTCCGCGTCGCCGACCACCTCGCCGTCCGCGGGCACGTCCCGGTGGTCGTGGCGCCCAGCGGGCAGTCCTACACCAGCGAGTGCGGCGCACCGGTGGAGGTGGTCGGCGTGCCCGCCATGCGGCTGCCCGGCTACCGCGGGCTGTCGGTCGCCCGGCCGGGGCTGGACCTGACCGCCACCCTGCGCGCACTGCGGCCCGACGTGGTGCGCCTGGCCTCGCCGGCGCTGCTCGGGGCCGCCGCCGGCCGCGCCGCCCGGGCGCTCGGGATCCCGGTGGTCGCCGTCTTCCAGACCGACCTGGCAGCCTTCGCCCGCCGGTACCGGCTGCCCGGCGGGCCGGCCCTGGCCGACCGGCTCGTGCGGCGGGTGCACGGGAGGGCCGACCTGACCCTCGTGCCGTCGTCGGCCACGGCGGCGGTGCTGCGCAGCCGGGGGGTGCCCGACCTCGCGCTGTGGGCGCGCGGGGTCGACGGCCGGCAGTTCGACCCCCGGCGGCGCGACCCGGTCCTGCGCGCGCGGCTGGCTCCCGGGGACGAGCTGATCGTCGGCGTGGTCGCCCGGCTGGCCGTGGAGAAGCGGCTGCACCTGCTGGGCGAGGTGTGCCGGCTGCCGGGCGTGCGGCTGGTCGTGGCGGGGGACGGGCCGTGCCGGAAGCGGCTGGAGCGCGCGCTGCCGCACGCCGTCTTCACCGGGCAGCGCACCGGCGCCGACCTCGGCCGGCTCGTGGCGTCGCTGGACCTGTTCGTGCACCCGGGCCGGGACGAGACCTTCTGCCAGGCGGTGCAGGAGGCGCTGGCCGCGGGCGTTCCCGCGGTGGTGGCCGCGGCCGGCGGGCCGCTGGACCTGGTCCGGCACGGGCGCAACGGCTGGCTGTGGAGCGGCGACGACCCGCGGGTGCTGGCCGCCATGGTGGCGACCCTGCGCGACGACCGGCTGGCGCTGCGCGCGGCGGCGGCCCGGGCCCGCCGGTCGGTGGTGCACCGGACCTGGGCACGGGTCGGCGACGAGCTGATCGGCCACTACGCCGCGGTGCTCACCGGCGGCGCGGCCCGCGCCGGCACCGCCGCCTGAGCGGGCGCCATCCCGCGACGAGATCTGCACACTCGTCGGCATCAGCGGGTGATGGCGACCACTGTGCAGATCTCGCCGACGCTCAGGGCAGGCGCAGCACCCGGGCCTCCCAGGCGCGCAGCTGCGGCCCGGGGTCGCGCAGGTTGCCCAGCAGGAGCTCCGCGCCGGCGGTCTCGGGCAGCAGGACGGCGAGGTCGTGGGTCGCCGCGGACAGGTTGCAGACCACCAGCAGCGTCTCGCCGTCGAGGGACCGGGTGAACGCGTACACCTCCTCGGAGCCGGGCAGCAGCATCCGGAAGTCGCCGACGGCGACGACGTCGGAGGAGTGCCGCAGCGCGATCAGCCGCTTGTGGTGGGCGAACACCGAGTCGGGGTCGGCCCGCTGGGCGGCGGCGTTCCACTCCCCGTGGTCGGGATGGACGGCGATCCACGGGGTGCCGGTGGTGAACCCGGCGTTCGGCGAGCCGTCCCACTGCACCGGGGTGCGCGCGTTGTCCCGGCTCATCACCCGCAGCGCGGCCAGGACGTCGGCGGGGTCGGCCCCGGCGGACACCGCGTGCACGTGGTGGTTGAGCGACTCGACGTCGCGGAACTGCTCGAGCGCGGTGAACGGGAAGTTGGCCATCCCGAGCTCCTCGCCCTGGTAGACGTACGGCGTCCCGCGGTGCAGGTGCAGCAGCGTGGCCAGGCAGGTGGCCGAGTCGCGCCGGTACCTGGGGGAGTCGTCGCCGAAGCGGGACACCGCCCGCGGCTGGTCGTGGTTGTCCCAGTAGAGGGAGTTCCAGCCGACGTCGGCCAGCCCGGCCTGCCAGCGGCCGAACGAGGCCTTGAGGTCGCGCATCCGCAGCGGGCGCACGTCCCACTTCGACGCCCCGTGGTCCAGGCCGACGTGCTCGAACTGGAACACCATGTCCACCTCGGCGCGGGCCGGGTCGGTGAACAGCCGGGCCTGCTCCACGGTGACGCCGGGCATCTCGCCGACGGTCAGGAACGCCCCCTCCCGCCCGGCGAACACCTCGCGGTGCATCTCCTGCAGGAACTCGTGGATGCGTGGCCCGCAGAGGTAGGACGCCGACCCGTCCCCCCACGCCGAGCCCGGCAGCGGTGGCCCGTCGTGCAGCGTCCCGTCCGGGCTGACGTCCTTGCTGATCATGTTGATGACGTCCATGCGGAAGCCGTCGACCCCGCGGTCGAGCCACCACCGCATCATCCGGTACACCGCCTGCCGGACCTCGGGGTTCTCCCAGTTCAGGTCCGGCTGGCGGCGGTCGAACAGGTGCAGGAAGTACTCGCCGCTGGCCTCGTCGAGCTCCCAGGTCGACCCGGAGAAGAACGACTGCCAGTTGGTCGGCTCGGCGCCCGGGTCGCCGGCGGCCATGCCCGCCCTCGGCGGCCGCCACCAGTACCAGTCGCGCTTCGGGTTCGCCCTCGACGACCGGGACTCCACGAACCAGGGGTGCGCGTCGCTGGTGTGGTTGACCACCAGGTCCATCAGCAGCCGGATGCCGCGGGCGTGCAGCTCGGTCACCAGCCGGTCGAAGGTGGCGAGGTCGCCGAACAGCGGGTCGATGCCGGTGTAGTCGCTGATGTCGTAGCCGTTGTCCGCCTGCGGGGAGGGGTAGACGGGGGAGAGCCACAGGACGTCGACGCCGAGGTCGGCCAGGTGGTCCAGCCGCTGCAGGACGCCGCCGAGGTCACCGATGCCGTCGCCGTCGGAGTCCATGAACGAGCGGGGGTAGACCTGGTAGACGACGGCACGGGTCCACCACGGGGGGTCCTCGGCGGGCATGTCCCCAGCCCAGCACGCCCCCCGCGCGCCCGCATCCTCCGCCGTCGGCATCCTCCGCCGTCGGCGAACCCCTCGCGATCCGGCCGTGGCCCTGCGTCAGGATGGCGGTCCGCCACCACCGAGAGGACGTCGTCCATGGCCGGCCTGCCGCGGGCCCTGTCCCCGCTGCGCTCGGGCAGCTACCGGCTGCTCGCCGGGTCCCTGGCGCTCTCGCTGTTCGGCCAGGGCATGTGGGCCATCGCCCTGGTGTGGCAGGTCCTCGCGCTCGGTGCCGGTCCGGCCGTGCTCGGCCTGGTCACCGGGGCGAGCGCGGCGGGCATGCTGGCCAGCACCCTGCTCGGCGGCGCGCTGGCCGACCGGGTGCCGCAGCGGCGGATCCTGCTGGGCGTCGAGCTGCTGCAGACCGCCGCCGCCGGCGCGGTCGCGGTGCTCTCCCTCGCCGGCGTCCTGACCACCTGGCACCTGGGCCTGGCCTCGCTGCTCACCGGTATCGGGATGGGGCTGTACTACCCGGCGTACTCGGCGCTGGTCCCGGCGCTGGTCCCCGCCGAGCAGCTGCTCGCGGCCAACGGCCTGGAGGGCGTCGTCCGCCCGCTGCTCGCCCAGGCCGCCGGTCCGGCCGTGGCCGGCGTCGTCGTCGCCGCCTCCTCGCCCGGGATCGCCCTCGCGGCGACCGCGGCGGCGGCGCTGCTGGCCGGCGTCGCCGTCCACGCGCTGCCCGACACCCCCGTGCGCCGGGAGATCGGGGAGGGCGGGCCGGGGACCGGCCTGCTGGCCGACGTCCGCGAGGGCTTCGTCTACATGGTGCGGACGCCGTGGCTGCTGGCCACCCTGCTGTTCGCCGCGGCCATGCTGCTGGTCTTCATCGGCCCGTTCCAGGTGCTGGTGCCCTACGTGGTGGCCGAGGTCGGTGGCGGACCGGCGCAGCACGCCTGGGTGCTGGCCGCCTTCGGGATCGGCGGCGCCGCCGGGTCGCTGGCCGTCGCCTCGCTGCGGCTGCCCCGCCGGTACCTGACGGTCATGAACGTCCTGTGGGGAGCGGGCTGCCTGCCGATGGTCGTCTTCGGGGCCTCCCCGGCGCTGTGGGTGATGGTCGCGGCCGGCGCGCTCATGGGCGCGACCTTCCAGGCGGGCATGGTCATCTGGGGCACGCTGCTGCAGCGGCGGGTGCCCCCGGAGCTGCTGGGCCGCGTGTCCAGCCTCGACTTCTTCACCTCGCTGAGCTTCATGCCGCTGTCGATGGCGCTGGCCGGCACGGTGAGCGAGACGATCGGCACGACGGCCACCTTCCTCGTCGCGGGCCTCGCGCCGCCGGTCATGGCCGTGGTCGCCGTCGTCGCCGCCCGGCTGCCGGCCGACGAGCTGGCCCACCCGCTCGACACCGCACCGGCCGCGCCGCTGCCCGAGCCGGTGCCCCCGACCGGCGCCGCAGCGCCGGCCCCGGCCGGCGCTGCTTGGATGGACCGCGGTGCCGGGACCTCCCCGGTGCAGGAGGGAGAGATCTCGTGGCCGAACTGACCCGACCGGACGTCGACCCGCCCACCGGACCGGCCCCGGCGGACCTGGTGATCGAGGACATCGTCGTCGGCGACGGGCCCGAGGCGACCGCCGGCAGCCTGGTCAGCGCGCACTACGTGGGCGTCACCCACGACGCCGGGGAGACCTTCGACGCCTCCTGGGATCGCGGCGACCCGCTGGAGTTCCGGCTGGGGGTCGGCATGGTCATCCAGGGCTGGGACGAGGGGATCGCGGGCATGCGCGTCGGCGGCCGCCGGCGGCTGACCATCCCCGCTCACAAGGCCTACGGCGACCGCGGCGCGGGCGGGGTCATCAAGCCCGGCGCGACGCTGGTCTTCGTCGTCGACCTCGTCGGCGTCCGCTAGTGGTCCCCTCCGCTGAAACGTCGGGGGTCATGCGGCTGTCGGCTCGTGGCGGGCGAGGCGTTCGAGGAGTCGGTCGAGGGATTTGCGGCCGAAGTGCCAGTCGAAGGGTTCGGCGTTGGCGTTGTAGCGGTCCTGAAAGGCCAGCAGGCGGTCGGCCAGTCCGTCGAGGTCGGCGAAGTCGGCGGGCTTGATCACCTTGCGCTGGACGATGGAGAAGAAGATCTCCACCTGGTTCAGCCAGCTGGCATGGATCGGCAGGTGCACCAGCTCGCAGGTGGGCCAGGCGGCGTGCATCCGCTCGATCGAGCGGGCGCCGTTGTGTGAGGAGCCGTTGTCCACGATCCAGAACACCCGCCGCGCCGAGGCGTAGGGCTCGCTGGTCATCACCTGCTCGACCAGCTGGCCGAACGGCTCGATCCCGGTGGTCGGGGCGCAGCGGCCGATCACCCGAGCGGCGTGAACGTCGTAGGCGGCCAGGTAGGCCAGCGTGCCGCCGCGGCGGTACTCGAACTCCTGTCGCCGATCGCGACCGGGTGCCGGTGGCAGGTCCGGGTGGCGCCGGCGCAGCGCCTGCAGTTGGGACTTCTCATCGGCACTGATCACGTACTCGTCGGCCTCCAGCGGCTGGCCGTGCCAGAGGCGGTCGTAGAGGTCGAGCACCCGGGCGGCCTTGACCGCGAAGTCGGGGTCACGGGGGAAGATCCATGACCGGAACCGCCACGGGCGGATCGCATCGGCGCGCAGCCACCGGCCCACCGTCGAGGCAGAGATCGAGCCGACCACGCCGCGGGTGACCGCCTCGGCGGCCAACTCGCTGGTGCTCCACCGAGACAGGGGCACCCCGGTCTCGGCGGGCAGCGCGCAGGCCAGGGCCTTGATCTCGGCTTCCGCGGTGACCGGAAAGGTGCGCCGGTGACCCGGCCGGGCCCGATCGGCCAGTCCGGCCAGCCCTTCGGTGCAGAAGCGGGCCCGCCACTTGCGCACGGTGTCGCAGCAGACGCCCAGCCGCCGGGCGATCTCGGCGTTCGCGACCCCATCGGCGGCCGCCAGCACGATCCGGGCGCGCAGCACGACCCGATGGGCGGCTCGCTGCGCTCGGGCCCGTGCGGTCAGCACGCGGCGGTCCTCTTCGGTCAGCACCACCCGATACGGGCTGCTCATCGCCATCGCTGTTTGTCCCGCCGTCGGCATCGCAACCGGCGGCGCCACGCCGCGCGGCGGCGAGGATGAGGCGATGCCGAAGAAGATCCCGGACTCGACGAAAGACTCGCTGCACCTGCGTCTGGTCCAGCGAGCCCGGGCGCGCTGGCCGGACCTGGCCGACGTGCGGATGCGCTACCGGGCCGGCTTCGCCTACGTCGATGGCCTCATCGCCGACGGCCCGCTCATCCCGCTGTGCCGGCTGCGCTACCTCGGTTCGGCCACCACCTGGGGCTTTGCCATCTACCGGGCCAGCCACGACGACTACGAAGACAACTTCCTGCCCAGCGGCTCATCCACCGGCACCGCCGAAGAGGCCCTCGACTGCGCCTGCGGTCTTTACCTGGCCAACCCGGCCATCTGGAAGATGGATCCCCGACGTTTCAGCGGAGAGGACCACTAGTGCCGCGGCTGCCAACCTTCGCCCAGATCGCGGCGGCAACGGGGGTGTCGACGGGCGCTTGAGAGGGCCAGCCTTGTCTTGTCTGATCCTGACTT
>NZ_JBJNRJ010000099.1:0-6255 GCF_046233715.1 Trujillonella humicola
CGCCGATGGTACTGCCCTGGAGACGGGGTGGGAGAGTAGGACACCGCCGGACAACCATTCCAGAAAGGGCCCCAGCCACACGGCTGGGGCCCTTTCTGCATTCCCCCGGTCACCGCCCACCGGATCTGCCCACCGGGCGCGTCCTGGTCGACCGTGACGTGAGCGCCGACGCGGCACAGCCGCGCCCGTACCGCGACGTGAGCCCGCCTCCCGCGAGGCGGACGGCGGACGGCACGGGGAGGGTGCGCCCTCCTCCGTCACGGTTACGCAAGGCGGTCGGGGGTTGCGCACCTGAGCCGGCGACGTCGCCGTCTCGCCGGGGGCGGTGCGGCCGGCCGGGCACGGGGCCGGCGCCTCCTTCCCCCGGGTCGGTGGCCCCCGGCGTCCAGGTGCCGCAACACGGTTGTCACGAGCCCGTATTAGCGTCCGGGCTCCGCCGACATCCGGAGGTCCCCGCGTGCACCTGTCCCCGCACGAGCAGGAACGCCTGCTGCTCTCCTACGCCGCCGAGCTGGCGCGACGCCGCCGGGCGCGGGGTCTGCGGCTCAACCTGCCCGAGGCGACGGCGATCGTCACCGACCACGTGCTCGAGGGTGCCCGGGACGGCGTCCTGGTCGCCGAGCTCATGCAGAGCGGCCGCACCGTGCTCACCCGTGACGACGTGATGGACGGGGTCCCCGAGCTGATGGAGGAGGTGCAGGTGGAGGCGACCTTCCCGGACGGGACGAAGCTGGTGACCGTCCACTCCCCCATCCCGTGATCCCGGGCGAGGTGATCCCCGCCGAGGGGACGATCGAGACGCTGCCCGGCGCGCCGCGGACCGAGCTGGAGGTCACCAACACCGGCGACCGGCCGGTCCAGGTCGGCTCGCACTTCCACTTCGCCCAGACCAACGCGGCGCTGCGCTTCGACCGGGGCGCGGCGCACGGTCACCGGCTCGACATCGCCGCCGGGACCGCCGTCCGCTTCGAGCCGGGGATCACCCGCACGGTGACCCTCGTGCCGCTGGCCGGCGCCCGCGCCGTCCCCGGGCTCACCGCAGAAGGGGGCCTCGGCTGATGGTGCAGCTGTCCCGCGAGCGCTACGCGCAGCTCTACGGCCCGACGACGGGTGATCGCATCCGGCTGGCCGACACCGACCTGCTGATCGAGGTCGAGGAGGACCGCAGCGGTGGTCCCGGCCGGGCCGGTGAGGAGGCCGTGTTCGGCGGCGGCAAGGTCATCCGCGAGTCGATGGGCCAGGGCCGGGCCACCCGCGCGGAGGGCGCGCCCGACCTGGTGATCACCGGCGCGGTGGTGCTCGACCACTGGGGGATCGTCAAGGCCGACGTCGGCATCCGGAACGGCCGGATCGTCGCGCTGGGCAAGGCCGGCAACCCGGACACGATGGACGGCGTCCACCCCGACCTCGTCATCGGGCCCGGCACCGAGGTGCTCGCGGGCAACGGGCGGATCCTCACCGCCGGCGGGATCGACTGCCACGTGCACTTCATCTGCCCGCAGATCGTGCCGACGGCGCTGGGCTCGGGCGTGACCACGCTCATCGGCGGCGGCACCGGTCCGGCGGAGGGGTCCAAGGCCACGACCATCACCCCGGGCGACTGGTACCTGGCCCGGATGCTCGAGGCGATGGACCCGCTGCCGGTCAACGTCGCCCTGCTCGGCAAGGGCAACACCGTGTCGCGGGCCTCGCTGGTCGAGCAGCTGCGCGCGGGCGCCAGCGGGTTCAAGCTGCACGAGGACTGGGGCTCCACGCCCGCCGCCGTCGACGCGGCGCTGACCGTGGCCGGTGAGCACGGCGTCCCCGTGGCCCTGCACTCCGACACCCTGAACGAGGCCGGCTTCGTCGAGGACACCCTGGCCGCCATCGCCGGCCGGAGCATCCACGCCTACCACACCGAGGGTGCCGGGGGCGGGCACGCGCCGGACATCATCACCGTCGCCGGGCACCCCAACGTGCTGCCCAGCAGCACCAACCCCACCCGGCCGCACACGGTGAACACGCTCGACGAGCACCTCGACATGCTCATGGTCTGCCACCACCTGGACAGCTCCGTGCCCGAGGACCTGGCCTTCGCCGAGAGCCGGATCCGACCCACGACGATCGCCGCCGAGGACCTGCTGCACGACATCGGCGCCATCTCGATGATCGGGTCCGACGCCCAGGCGATGGGCCGGGTCGGCGAGGTCGTGATGCGCACCTGGCAGACCGCGCACGTGATGAAGCGCAAGCGCGGGTCGCTGCCCGGCGACGGCGGTGCCGACAACCTGCGCGCCCGCCGGTACGTCGCCAAGTACACGATCTGCCCGGCGGTGGCGCACGGCATCGACGGCGAGGTCGGGTCGGTCGAGCCGGGCAAGCTCGCCGACCTGGTGCTGTGGGACCCGGGGCTCTTCGGCGTCCGGCCGCACGCCGTCCTCAAGGGCGGCATGATCGCGTGGGCGCAGATGGGCGACGCCAACGCGTCCATCCCGACGCCGCAGCCGGTGCTGCCGCGGCCGATGTTCGGCGCCTACGGGCGGGTGCCGGCGCAGACCTCGGTGCACTTCGTGGCCCCGGCCGCGCTCGAGGCCGGCCTCGCCGACCGGCTCGCGGTCGACCGGCGGCTGGCCGCGGTCACCGACACCAGCGGGCTCAGCAAGGCCGACATGCCCGAGAACACCGCGCTCCCGGACATCCGGGTCGACCCCGACACCTTCACGGTGACCGTGGACGGCGAGGTGTGGGAGCCCGAGCCGGTGCGCGAGCTGCCCATGGCGCAGCGGTACTTCCTCTTCTGAGCATGACCGCCGCCCTCCTGACCCTGGCCGACTCGCGGCTGCCCGCCGGCGGGCACACCCACTCCGGCGGTGTCGAGCAGGCGATCGCGGCCGGCCACGTCACCGACCCGGCATCGCTGGCGGCCTTCCTGCTGCGTCGCCTGCAGACGGCCGGTGCCGTGGCGGCGGGTCTGGCCGCGGCCGCCTGCGCCGGCGTCGACCTCGCGCTCCTCGACGCCGAGTGCGACGCCCGGACGCCGTCCCCGGCGCTGCGCGCGGCCTCCCGGCAGCAGGGCCGGGGGCTGGTGCGGGTGGCGCGGCGGGCCTGGCCCTCACCGCGGTGGGACGCGCTCCCTGCTGCCCCGCACCACCCGATCGCCCTCGGCGTGGCCGCCGCGGCGGGCGGGCTGTCCGCCCGGGACGCGGCCGCGGCCGCCGCCTACCTGTCGATCAGCGGGCCGGCCACCGCCGCCCAGCGCCTGCTGGCCATGGACCCGCTCACCGTTGCCGCCGTCACCGCGCGGCTGTCGCCCGAGGTGGACGCCGTCGCCACCCGGAGCGCCCGTCTCGGCGAGCAGGCCTCCCGCCGAAGTGGCTATCTCGGCGGAGACCTGCCCGCCGACACCGACCCCCTGCTCGACCTCCTCGCCGAGGTCCACCTCGCCCGAAGGGACCGCTACTTCGCATCATGACGACCACCGGGAGTTCGCATGCCGCCTGACCACGACCTCACCGACTACGTCGACCCCTACGAGCACGGGCATCGGCACGGCGGCCCGCTGCGGGTGGGCCTCGGCGGTCCGGTGGGCTCGGGCAAGACCGCGCTGGCCGCCGCGCTGTGCCGCACGCTGGGCGCCGAGCACGACCTCGCCGTCGTCACCAACGACATCTACACGACCGAGGACGCCGACTTCCTGCGCCGCCACGCCGTCCTCCCCGACGACCGGATCGAGGCGGTGCAGACCGGGTGCTGCCCGCACACCGCGATCCGCGACGACATCACCGCCAACCTCGACGCCGTGGAGCTGCTCGAGGCCCGCCACCCGGGGCTGGAGCTCGTGCTCGTCGAGTCCGGCGGCGACAACCTGACCGCGAGCTTCAGCTACGGCCTGGTGGACGTGCAGATCTTCGTCATCGACGTCGCCGGCGGGGACAAGGTGCCGCGCAAGGGCGGGCCGGGCGTCACCGCGAGCGACCTGCTGGTGGTCAACAAGACCGACCTCGCCCCGCTGGTGGGCGCCGACCTCGACGTCATGCGCCGGGACTCCGCCGTGGTGCGCGGGGACAAGCCGACGCTGCTGATCTCGCTGCGCGAGGACCCCACGGCCGCGCCGGTGGCCGAGTGGGTGCGCGAGCAGCTCAGGGCCCGGGCGCTGCAGACGACGTGATCACGCGGGTCGAGGTCGTCGCCCGGCCCGGGCCGGGCGGCCGCACCGTGCTGCCGGTGGTGCGGGCGAGCGGCCAGCTCGCCGTGCGGCGGACCGGACCGTCGAGCGTGCACCTGGTCGCCACGACGTTCGGCCCGCTCGGTGGGGACGACGCCGAGGTGTCGCTGGTCGTCGAGGAGGGGGCGCGGCTGAGCGTCCACTCGGTCGCCGCGGCCGTGGCCCTGCCGGCGCGCGCGGGCGAGGCGCCCTCGGTGCAGCGCGTGCACGCCGAGGTCCGCGGGTCGCTGACGCTGGCGCCCGAGCCGACCGTCGTCGCCACCGGGGCCCACCACCGCGCCGAGCTGGTGGCACGGCTGGCCCAGGGGGCGACGCTCCTGGCGGCCGAGCGGGTGCTGCTCGGCCGGACGGGCGAGGAGCCGGGCCGCTGGAGCGGCACCACCCGCGTCGAGCGCGGCGGGATCCCGCTGCTGCACACCACGGTGGCGCTCGGCCCGGGGGCGCCCGGCTGGCTCCCGCCGGTCACCCCGCGCGCCTACGCCGCCACCGTGTCGATCGACGAGGCGCTGCCGGTCGCCACGGGGGACGATGCGGTCCGGCTGCCGCTGGACGGCGGCTGGTCGGCCACCGCCTGGGGGAGCGAGCTGCACCGGGTGGACCGTGCGCTGGTGGCAGTGGCCGGCGCGGGAGAGGAGGTCGCGTGAGCCCCCTGGTCGTGCGGGCCCGGCGGGTGGTGCTCCCCGGCGGCGAGCGGGCCGCGGCGGTGCACACGGCCGACGGCGTCGTCACCGCGGTCACCGCCTACGACGACGCCCCCGCCGGCGCAGTCACCCTGGCCGACGACGAGGTGCTGCTGCCCGGCCTCGTCGACAGCCACGTGCACGTCAACGAGCCCGGCCGCACGGAGTGGGAGGGCTTCGCCAGCGCGACCCGGGCCGCGGCCGCCGGCGGGGTGACGACCATCGTGGACATGCCGCTGAACTCCGTGCCGGCCACGACCACCCTCGAGGCGTTGCACGTGAAACGGGAGGCGGCGCAGGGACAGGTGGCCGTCGACGTCGCCTTCTGGGGCGGCGCGGTGCCCGGCAACCTCGACCAGCTCCGGCCGCTGCACGAGGCCGGCGTGGTCGGCTTCAAGTGCTTCCTGCTCGACTCCGGCGTCCCGGAGTTCCCGCCGCTGGACGACGCCGGGCTGCGCGCCGCGCTCGCCGAGCTGGCCGGCCTCGACGCGCTGCTCATCGCGCACGCCGAGGACGCCGACGTCATCGCGGCCGCCCCCGGGCCCGCCGGCGCCAGCTACGCCGCGTTCCTCGCCTCCCGGCCGGCCGCCGCGGAGGAGACCGCCATCGGCCGGCTGGTGGCCGCCACCCGGGACACCGGCGCGCGCAGCCACGTCGTCCACCTGGCCGACGCCGAGGCCCTGCCGCTGCTGCGCGCCGCCCGCGCCGAGGGCGTGCGGATCACCGTCGAGACCTGCCCGCACTACCTGACCTTCGCCGCCGAGGACGTGCCCGACGGCGACACCGCCTACAAGTGCTGCCCGCCGATCCGGGAGGTGTCGCACCGGGAGGCGCTCTGGGCGGCGCTGGCCGCAGGCGACGTCGATCTCGTGGTGAGCGACCACTCGCCCTGCACCCCGGAGCTCAAGCGCCTGGACGTCGGCGACTTCGGGCTGGCCTGGGGCGGGATCGCCTCGCTGCAGGTCGGGCTGCCGGCGGTGTGGAGCGGCGCGCGGGCCCGCGGGGTACCGCTCGCCGACGTGGTGCGCTGGATGTCCGGGGCGCCGGCCCGCCAGGCCGGGCTGCCGGGGAAGGGGGCGATCGCCGTCGGGAAGGACGCCGACCTGGTGGCCTTCGCCCCCGACGAGCGCTGGACGGTCGAGCGGCTGCTGCACCGCAACCCGGTGACCCCCTATGCCGGCCGGGAGCTCCTCGGTGTGGTGCGGCGGACCTGGCTGCGCGGGCAGGAGGCCGACGGGAGCCCGCTCGGCCGGCTGCTCCGCCGGGGCAGGATGGCCCGGTGAGACACCCTCTGTCAACCACCGGCTCAGGCGGCGTTGCCGAGGGCTCGGTTGCGGTTGGCTTGGTGGACGCCCTCGTCGTAGAGGACGC
>NZ_JBJNRJ010000009.1:0-119802 GCF_046233715.1 Trujillonella humicola
CCCCCCCCCCCCCCCCCCCCCCCCCCCCCCCCCCCCCCCCC
The DNA here is from genome assembly GCF_046233715.1 of Trujillonella humicola. NCBI lineage: Bacteria > Bacillati > Actinomycetota > Actinomycetes > Geodermatophilales > Geodermatophilaceae > Trujillonella > Trujillonella humicola. The sequence continues at coordinate 42 of NZ_JBJNRJ010000009.1, forward strand.
CCCCCCCCCCCCCCCCCCCCCCCCCCCCCCCCCCCCCCCCCCCGCGTGGGGCTAGTCGCCGCCGACGAGGGCCTCGGCGAAGGCTTCGGGCTCGAACGGCGCCAGGTCGTCGGCGCCCTCCCCGAGGCCGACCAGCTTCACCGGGATGCCGAGCTCGCGCTGCACCGAGACGACGATGCCGCCCTTGGCCGTGCCGTCGAGCTTGGTGAGGACGACGCCCGTGACCTCGACCGCCTGGGTGAACAGCCGTGCCTGCACGACGCCGTTCTGCCCGGTCGTCGCGTCGAGGACCAGCAGCACCTCGGTGACCGGGGACTGCTTCTCCACCACCCGCTTGATCTTGCCCAGCTCGTCCATCAGGCCCGACTTGGTGTGCAGCCGGCCGGCGGTGTCGACCACCACGGTGTCGACCTCCGCCTCGACGCCGGTGCGCGCCGCCTCGAACGCGACGGACGCGGGGTCGGCGCCCTCCTTGCCGCGCACGGTCAGCACGCCGACCCGCTCGCCCCAGGTCTCGAGCTGGTCGGCGGCCGCGGCGCGGAAGGTGTCGGCCGCGCCGAGGACGACGCTGCGGCCGTCGCCGACGAGCACGCGGGCGATCTTGCCGACCGTGGTGGTCTTCCCCGCGCCGTTCACGCCGACCACCAGGACGACGCCGGGCCGGCCCTCCCGCCGCTCCACGCCCAGGGACCGGTCGAGGTCGGGGCCGAGGACGGCGGTCAGCTCGCGCACCAGCAGCGCGCGCAGGTCGGCGCCCGACGCGGTGGCCAGCACCATCGACTGGGTGCGCAGCCGGTCGACGATCTGGGTGGTCGCCGCGACGCCGACGTCGGCGGCCAGCAGGGTCTCCTCGATCTCCTCCCAGTCGTCCTCGGTCAGCTTCTCGCGGGCGAGGACGGTGAGCAGGCCGCGGCCCAGCGAGGACTGCGAGCGGGCCAGCCGGGCGCGCAGCCGGACCAGCCGGCCGGCCGACGGCGGGGGCGTCTCGAACAGCAGCCCCGGCTCGGGCTCGGCCGGCGGCAGCTCGACCGGCTCGGCCGGCCGGGTCTCCTCCGCGGGCGTGGTCCCCAGGCCGCTCGCGGTGGCGCCCGAGTCCGGGCTCAGCGGCGCCGGCGGCGGGGCCTGCGGGGGGCGGGGACGGGTCAGCGTCGTGCCCGCCACCGCGTCGTCGTCGAGCCGGGTGGTGCGCCGTCCCCGGCCCACCAGCAGGCCGGCGCCGACGAGGAGGGCGACGACGAGGATCGCGACCGCGATCAGCACGAACTCCATGCCGTCAGTCTCCCAGGCCACCCCCGGCCGGAGTGCCACGGCAGGACCCGGCCGCGATGCCACGGCGGCACCCGGCCGCGATGCCCCAGCGGCACCCGGCCGCCATGCCACAGCGGCACCCGGCCGCCATGTCACAGCGGCACCCGGCCGCGATGTCACAGCCCGCACCGGGCACGACCCCGCGTCCAGGTGGGAGGCTCGCGGGCATGCCGCTGACCGCTGGGAGCACCCCGGCCCTGCTGATCGGCCCGCTGCTGCGGCACGTCGACCCCGTGTCGGCGACGGTGTGGGTGGAGACCGACCGCGCCTGCGAGGTGGAGGTCCTCGGCCGCCGCGCGCGCACCTTCTGCGTCGGCGGCCACCACTACGCACTCGTCGTCGTCGAGGGGCTCGAGCCGGGCAGCAGCACGCCCTACGAGGTGCACCTGGACGGCGCCCGGGTGTGGCCCGACCGGGCCTCGCCCCTCCCGCCGAGCCGGATCCGCACCCCCGGCCGGCCCGGGCCCTTCACCATCGCGTTCGGCTCCTGCCGGTACGCCACCCCCAGCACGGTCGCGCCGTCCGACGGGATCCCGCCCGACGCCCTCGACGTCTACGCCTCCCGCATCGCCGGCCGGCACGAGGACGAGTGGCCCGACGCCCTCGTGCTGCTCGGCGACCAGGTCTACGCCGACGAGCTCACCGCGCCGACCCGCGAGTGGCTGTCGCTGCGCCGCGGGCGGCCGGTGCGCGAGGACGGACAGGTGCTCGACTTCGAGGAGTACACCCGGCTCTACGCCGAGTCCTGGAGCGACCCGCAGGTGCGCTGGCTGCTGTCGACGATCCCCTCCTCGATGGTCTTCGACGACCACGAGATGATCGACGACTGGAACACCTCGGCCGCCTGGCGCCGCCGGGTCACCGCCACCGGCTGGTGGGCCGACCGCATCGCCGGTGGGCTGGTGAGCTACTGGATCTACCAGCACCTGGGCAACCTGAGCCCGCAGGAGCTCGCCGGCAACGCCGTCTGGCAGGCGATGCAGCAGCGGACCGACGAGAGCGACGACGCCGAGCCGATGCTCCGGGAGATGGCGGTGGCCGCCGACGGCGACCCGCGGTCGATCCGCTGGAGCTACGTGCGGCACTGGGGCGACGTGCGGATGGTGATGGTCGACAGCCGCGCCGGCCGGGTCCTGGACGAGCAGGCCCGCCGGATGCTGGACGACGACGAGTTCGCCTGGGTGGAGGCGGCCATGCGGACCGCGGTGGACGAGGGCGTCGAGCACGTCGTCCTGGGGACGTCGCTGCCCTGGCTGCTCCCCCACGCCATCCACGAGGTCGAGCGCTGGAACGAGACGCTCAACGTGCGGCACGAGGGCACGCTGCGCGGCCGGCTGGCCGAGAAGCTGCGCCAGGCCGCCGACCTGGAGCACTGGGCGGCGTTCGGCTCCTCCTTCGAGCGGCTCGGCGCGGCCGTCGTCTCCCTGGCTCGCGGCGAGGCCGGCCGGGCGCCGGCCACGGTGCTGGTCCTGTCCGGCGACGTGCACCACGCCTACGCGGCGGAGCTCACCGAGCCCTCGGGGCTGACGTCCCGGGTCCACCAGTTGACCGTGTCGCCGCTGCACAACCAGGCCCCGCACCCGATCCGGGTCGGATTCCGGATCGGGTGGAGCCGCTGGGCCCGCCGGCTGACGACCGGGGTGGCCAGGCTCACCCGGGTCGAGCCGTCCCCGCTGGACTGGACCAAGGCCGCCGGGCCCTTCTTCGGCAACCAGGTCGGTGAGCTGGTGCTCGACGGCCGCGAGGCCCGCTTCCGGCTCCTGGTCGCCGACGAGCGCACCCGGTCGACGGAGGAGTTGCAGGAGGTGCTGGACCTGCCGCTGACCGATCCCGTCCCGGCGCCTCCTGCCAGGCTGGGCCGGTGACCGACGCCGCGCACAGCTCCCCGGCTCCCCGGCCCGCCCCCGGCCCGGACCAGCCGCCGATCCCCGTCCGCCTCGTCACCTTCAACACCCACCACGGCGTGGGCACCGACGAGCGGCACGACCTCGCGCGCCTCGCGACCGTGCTCGCCGCCGCCGAGGCCGACCTGGTCTGCCTGCAGGAGGTCGACCGGCACTTCGGTCCGCGCAGCGAGGGCGTCGACCAGGCGCTGCTGCTCTCCCGCGCGCTGGACATGCAGCTGGCCTGGGGCCCGGCGATCGACGAGCCGGGACGCGACGGCGGAGAGCGTCGCCAGTACGGCAACGCGCTGCTGTCGCGGCTGCCGGTGCTCGTCAGCGACGTCCACCGGCTGCCCGGCAGCGGCGAGCCCCGCAGCGCGCTGCAGACGATGCTGGAGCTCGACGGCGGCACCCTGTGGGTGACCGCCACCCACCTGACCACCACCTCGGCCGCCGAGCGGGCCGAGCAGGTGGCGGCGCTGGCCGCTCTGCACACCGACTCCATGGCGACCGGTGTCCTGGTCGGGGACTTCAACGCCGCGCCCGGCGCCCCGGAGCTCGAGCCGCTGCTCGGGCGCTTCACCGACGCGTGGGAGCGGGCCGCGCAGAAGGAGGACCGGGCGGGCTGGCGGTTCTGGCACAGCGGCCAGGGCCGGACGCACCCCGCCGGCTCGCCGCGCCGGCGGATCGACCAGGTGTGGGTGACACCGGGGGTCGAGGTGGTCTCGGCCCGGGTGCTCGACGCCGAGGGCGCGTCGGACCACCTGCCCCTCGTGGTCGACCTGCTCGTCCCCTCGGGCGTCTGAAAGGACCCCCTCGCCCCCCACCACTCGCAGGCTCGCGGCGGGCCCCTGCGAGGGGGCCCCTACGCAGGTTCTGTTTCGCGGAGGCGCTGGCTGATGACACCGGTGATGCCGTCACCGCGCATGCTCACCCCGTAGAGGGCGTCGGCGATCTCCATGGTCCGCTTCTGGTGCGTGATGACGATCAGCTGGGACGTCGCGCGCAGCTGCTCGACGAGGGTGAGCAGGCGGCCGAGGTTGACGTCGTCGAGCGCGGCCTCGACCTCGTCGAGCACGTAGAACGGCGAGGGCCGGGCCCGGAAGATCGCCACGAGCAGGGCGACGGCCGTCAGCGACCGCTCACCGCCGGACAGCAGCGACAGCCGCTTGACCTTCTTGCCCGGTGGCCGGGCCTCGATCTCCACGCCGGTGGTCAGCATGTCGCCGGGATCGGTCAGCGTCAGGCGCCCCTGCCCGCCGGGGAACAGGACGGCGAAGACCTGCTCGAACTCCCGCTGCACGTCGGCGAAGGCGGCGGAGAAGACGTCGTGGATGCGGTCGTCGACCTCGCGGACGACGGTGAGCAGGTCGCGTCGGGTGGCCTTGAGGTCCTCCAGCTGCGTGGCGAGGAAGGCGTGCCGCTCCTCGAGCGCCGCGAACTCCTCCAGCGCCAGCGGGTTCACCTTGCCGAGGGTGGCGAGGTCGCGCTCGGCCCGGGCGGCGCGCCGCTCCTGGGCGGCGCGGTCGTAGGGCACCGGCTCCGGCTCGGGCTCCCCCGCCTGCTGCGCGGCGGCCAGCTGCGCCGGGGACGGCGGCACCGCAGCGGCCGGCCCGTACTCGGCGACCAGCGCCGGCAGGTCGACCCCGAACTCTTCGACCGCCCGCGCCTCGAGCGCCTCGATCCGGTACCGCTGCTCGGCGCGGGCCACCTCGTCGCGGTGCACCTCGTCGGTGAGCCGCTCCAGTTCCGCCGTCGCCGTCCGGACGCGGCTGCGCACCTCGAGCAGCTCGGCCTCGGCGGCGCTGCGCCGGCGGGCGAGCGCGTCGCGCTCGGCGGCGGCACGCGACAGCGAGCCGGCCAGCGCGGTGAGCGCGGCGTCGGCGTCGGCGCGGACCCGGCCGGCGACGGAGGCGCCACGCTGCCGGGCGGCGCGGGCCGCGGCGGCGCGCTCGCGGGCGGCGCGTTCCTGACGGGCCTGCCGGCGCAGCGCGTCGGCCCGGCCGGACAGGGCCCGGGCGCGCTCCTCGGCGGTGCGCACGGCCAGCCGGGCCTCGGTCTCGGCCCGCCCCGCGGCGGCGACCTCCAGCCGCAGGCGGTCGCGGTCGGCCGACGAGGGCTCGTCCTCCAGCGGCACGGCCTCGGCGGCGGCCAGCCGCTCCTCGAGGCCGGCCAGCGCCGTCCCCGCCTGCTCCAGCGCCTGCTCGGCGCGGACCCGTGCCGCGGTCGAGCGCTCGGCCTCGGCGGCCGCCGAGCGGGCGGCGGCGCCGAGCTCGGCCAGCTCGGTGGCGACGGCGGAGCGGCTGCGGTCGGCGGCCTGGCGGGCGGCCGCGGCGGTCTCCACGTCGGCCGAGCGCGCCCGGGCGGTCTCCCGGGCGGCCGCCAGCTCCTCGGCCAGCTCGGCAGCGCGCTCGGCGGCCGCGGCGAGCGCGCGGCCGGCCTCGTCCACCCGTGCCCGGACCTCCAGCCCGGTGGGGGCGTCGGCCTGGCCCCCGGCGGCCCAGTCCGCACCGACCAGGTCGCCGTCGGCGGTCACGGCCCGGACCCGGGGGTGCGTGCCGACCAGCGTGGCCGCCTCGGCCAGGGTCGGCACGACCGCGACCCGGTCCAGGGCCCGGGACAGCGCCGGGCCGAGCCCCTCGGGCGCCTGCACGAGGTCCAGCGCCCACCGCGCACCCCCCGGCAGCTCGGGCCAGCCGTCGCGCGGCAGCGGCGGGAGCCCGGCGGTGACCAGGAGCGACACCCGGCCACCGTCGCCCTCCCTGAGGTGGGCCAGCGCCGCCGCGGCCTCTCCCACGCCCGTGACGACGACCGCGTCGGCCCGGCCGGCGAGGGCTGCGGCCAGCGCGGTCTCGGCCCCGGAGGCGACGGTCAGCCGGTCGGCCAGCGGCCCCAGCACGCCGGGCAGGCCGGCGGCGAGGACGGCGGCGGCCCCGTCGGCCGGGGCCAGGCCGGAGGCCAGGGCGTCGCGGCGGGCCTGCGCTCCGGCCCGGTCGCGCTCGGCGGCCCGCTCGGCGGCGGTCAGCTCGGTGACGCGGCGGGCTGCGGCGGCGTGTGCGGCCACGGCGTCGGCGTGGGCGGTCACGAGGGCGACGTCGTCGTCCTCCTGCTCGGCGAGCGCGGCCCGGCGCGCGGTCAGCCGGTCCTCGGCCGTCCCGGCGCGGGCAGCGGCCTCGCCGGCCGCCGCGGCGAGGCGGTCGATCTCGGCCTGCCCGGCAGCGACGCGCGACCGGGAAGCGGCGACCTGTCCCGACAACCGGGCCAGGCCCTCCCGGCGGTCGGCCAGCGCGCGGGTGGCGGCGACCCACGCCTTCTCCGCGGCGGCGAGCGCGGCGTCGGACTCGGCCCGCGCGGCGACGGCAGCGGCCAGCCGGCCCCGCTCGGCGGCCAGCCCCTCGGCGAGCTCGGACTCCGTGGCGGCGATCCGGTCGGCCTCGGCCTCCAGCTGGTCGGGGTCGCGGCCCCCGGTCGCCGCGGCGACCGGCGCGGACAGGTGGCGGTGCCGCTCGCGCGCCAGCGCCGAGATCGCGCGGAACCGCTCGGTCAGCGCCGACAGCCGGTACCAGGTGTCCTGCGCACCGCCCAGCAGCGGCGCGTCCGCCGCCAGGTCCGCCTCCAGCGCCGCCTCCCGCGCGGCGACGCCGGCGAGCTCGGACTCCACGGCAGCGCGCCGCGCCCGGGCGGCGGTCTCGTCGGCGACGTCCTTGTCGAGGGCCTCCCGCAGCCGGACCAGGTCGTCGGCGAGCAGCCGCAGCCGCGCGTCGCGCAGGTCGGCCTGGACGCCGGCGGCCCGGCGGGCGACCTCGGCCTGCCGGCCCAGCGGCTTGAGCTGGCGCCGCAGCTCGGCGGTCAGGTCGGCCAGGCGGTCGAGGTTGACCTGCATGGCGTCGAGCTTGCGGAGGGCCTTCTCCTTGCGCCGGCGGTGCTTCAGGACGCCGGCGGCCTCCTCGACGAAGGCGCGGCGGTCCTCGGGACGGCCGGAGAGCACGGCGTCGAGCTGCCCCTGGCCGACGATGACGTGCTGCTCGCGCCCGATGCCGGAGTCGCTGAGCAGCTCCTGCACGTCCAGCAACCGGACCTTGTCGCCGTTGATCTCGTACTCGCTCTCGCCCGAGCGGTACATCCGGCGGGTGATCGAGACCTCGGTGTAGTCGATCGGCAGGGCGCCGTCGGCGTTGTCGATCGTCAGCGTCACCTCGGCCCGGCCCAGCGGCGGGCGACCGGCCGTGCCGGCGAAGATGACGTCCTCCATCTTGCCGCCGCGCAGGCTCTTGGCGCCCTGCTCGCCGAGGACCCAGGCGATGGCGTCGACGACGTTCGACTTGCCCGACCCGTTGGGGCCGACGACGGCGGTGATCCCCGGCTCCAGGCGCAGGGTCGTCGCGGACGCGAAGGACTTGAAGCCCTTGAGCGTCAGGCTCGACAGGTGCACGGGACCAGGAGGCTAGCCGAGGAGGGACCGGCCGCGCCGCCGTCCGGGGCGGGTGGGCCGGATGATGCCGGTAAGGCGGTCCGCGACAGGGCGCGGGACGTCCGGATGACCAGGAGCCGGCCCGCTACCGGGCCGGCGGTCGCCGGCGGCGTCGCTCAGGCCAGCGCCGGCTCGGTGTTGTCGCCGGCCATGCTCAGCAGCTCGGAGGCGATGACGGCGTCGCGGGCGGCGTCGCGCTGCGCGCGCAGCTCCCCGAGCTCGGCCTCCAGGCGGCGTACCCGCGCCCGCAGGGCGGCGTTCTCCTCGACGACGAGCTGCGCCGGGCTGACGACGTGACCGAACAGGGCCTTGGCCATGGTTGTGGCGGCCTTCCTGACAGCGAGAGGTGTGCCCGGCGCCCCGGATCGCGGTCGGCGCGGGCTGGATACCACAAGGGTGACAGGGAGGGACACGCAGGTCAACGGCACGCTGCCGAGCTCCCGTGTCCGGAAGATGTCGTCTTCGTCACGCCGTCGTGAAACCCTGCACGTCCTGCGCGGGCTCCTCCCGGGCGTCCACCGCGTGCACCGTTCCCGGCGCCGACGGGCCCTCCAGCGCGGCGACGGCACCGTGCACGGCGTCCCCGGGGCCCTCGAGCACGACCTCGACCGAGCCGTCGGGCAGGTTGGTCGCCGAGCCCGCCAGTCCGGCGTCCCGGGCCAGGCCGCGGACGAACCACCGGTAGCCCACGCCCTGGACCAGCCCCGACACCCGCGCGACGACGCGGACGCGGCCGGTCACGCCGTCCTCCGGGCCCGCGGGCGTGGCTGGCACCGGGGGCAGCTGTAGCTGGACCGGTTCATGAACGACTCCCGCCGGATCGGCGTCCCGCACCGCGGGCAGGGCCGGTCCGCCTGGCCGTAGACCGCCAGGAAGCGGGAGAAGTAGCCGCTCTGGCCGTTGACGTCGACGTACAGGGAGTCGAAGGAGGTGCCACCCTGCGCGAGCGCCTCCTGCAGCACGTCCCGCACGCCCTGCAGCAGCGCCGCCACCTGCGGCCGGGTGAGCGCGTCGGTCGGCCGGGCGCCGTGCAGCATCGCGCGCCACAGCGACTCGTCGGCGTAGATGTTGCCGACGCCGCCGACGAGCGTCTGGTCCAGCAGCGCCCGCTTGACCTCGGTGCGCCGGCGGCGCAGCGCCGCGCTGAACCGCGCCTCGTCGAAGGAGGGGTCCAGCGGGTCGATGGCGATGTGCGCCAGCCGCGCGGGCAGCTCCTCGCCGGTGGCTCCGCCCGCCCCACCCCCGGCGCACTCCTCCACCGCCAGCCCGCCGAACGTCCGCTGGTCGACGAACCGGAGCTCGCGGCCGCCGTCGGTGAACGTGAACCGGGCGCGCAGGTGCACCTCGTCGGGCTGGGTGCGCTTCTCCACCAGCAGCTGGCCGCTCATCCCCAGGTGCGCGACGAGCGCCCGCCCCGACGGCGTCCCGTCGGGCTCGGCCACCGGCAGCCAGAGGTACTTCCCGCGCCGGTGCGCGGCGGTGAGGGTGCGGCCGGTCAGCGCGGCCACGAAGTGCTCGGTGCCCTCGAGGTGGCGGCGGACCGCCCGCGGGTGGTGCACCTCGACGGCGGCGACGGTGCGCCCGGCGACCCACCGCTCCAGGCCACGCCGGACCACCTCGACCTCGGGCAGCTCGGGCACGCGCGCTCAGCCCCCGGCGGAGCCCGACACGGCACCGGGCACGGGGGGTCCGGCCGGGACGTCGGCGGACAGCGCCCGCCAGGCGGCCTCGGCGGCCTCCTGCTCGGCGGCCTTCTTCGTGCGCCCGCCGCCGCGCCCGTACTCCGTGCCGGACAGCAGCACCGCGGCGGTGAAGGACTTGGCGTGGTCGGGGCCGGTGTCCTCGACGACGTAGGTCGGGGCGCCCAGCCCGCGCGCGGCACCGAGCTCCTGCAGGCTGGTCTTCCAGTCCAGGCCGGCACCCCGGGTGGCCGACTCCGCCAGCAGCGGGTCGAACAACCGGTGCACGATCGCCGCGGCGACGTCGAGCCCGAGTCCGAGGTGGATCGCGCCGATCAGCGCCTCCATCGCATCGGCCAGGATCGAGTCCTTGTCCCGGCCGCCGGTGGTCTCCTCGCCCCGGCCCAGCAGCAGGTGCGGGCCGATCCCGCCGTCGCCCAGCCGACGCGCGACGCCGGCCAGCGACGTCATGTTCACCACCGAGGCGCGCAGCTTGGCCAGCTGCCCCTCGGGCAGGTCGGGCTGGCTGCGGTACAGCTCGTCGGTGACGACCAGCCCGAGCACGGAGTCGCCGAGGAACTCCAGCCGCTCGTTGGTCGGCAGGCCGCCGTTCTCGTAGGCGTAGGAGCGGTGGGTCAGGGCCAGTGCCAGCAGGCCGCCGGGCAGCTCGACGCCCAGGGCGTCGAGCAGCCAGGCGGCCGCGGCGTCGGCGTGGGCCGCCCCGGCCGGCGACGGGCTCGTGCCGGTGCCGGTGGCCGGTGCGGCCGCGGCGGGGCTCCCCACGGTGAGGTCAGACCGAGAGGACCTGGCGGCCCTCGTACTGCCCGCAGGTCGGGCAGGCCTGGTGCGGGGGCTTCAGCTCGCCGCAGGCCCGGTTCGGGCACGGCGACAGGGTGGGGGCGGTCGCCTTCCACTGCGAGCGGCGCGCGCGGGTGTTGCTGCGGGACATCTTCCGCTTCGGGACGGCCACGTCAGTTCTCCTTCGGGTTGGTACCGCCAGGAGCACCCGGCGGGGTCAGCTTGCCGGCGAGCCCGGCCCAGCGGGGGTCGACCAGCTCGTGCGCGTGGTCGGCGGGGAGGTCGTCGAGGCGCTCGCCGCAGTCGGCGCACAGCCCCGAGCAGTCCTCGGTGCACAGCGGTGACAGCGGCAGGGCGAGGACGACGGCGTCGCGCACCATCGGCTCGAGGTCGATGCGCTCGCCCTCGACGAGGCGCACCTCGTCCTCCTCGCTCGTGGCCTCGGTGGTGCTGCCCTCGTAGGCGAACAGCTCCTGCACCGGCAGGGTCAGGGCGTCCTCGACGTCGTCGAGGCAGCGGGCGCACTGGCCGACCAGCGGCGCCTCGACGTCCCCGGACACCAGCACGCCCTCCATGACCGCCTCGAGCCGCAGGCGCAGGTGCACCGGCGCGCCGACGGGGACGCCGATCAGCTCGACGCGGAACCCCTCGGGCGCCGGCACCGTGCGGTCCAGCTCCGTCATCGACCCGGCCCGACGGCCCAGCTCGCGCAGGTCCACGCGCCAGGGGTCGGCAGCGGGACGCCGGGCGTCCGGGGACGCGGCGCCGGGGCGGGGCAGCGGTGCGGCAGGCATGTCGGTACTCGCGGGTCGGGAGGAAAGGGGGGGTCCGGCGGGGCAGCTGCCGCCGTCCGGAGCAGCTGCCAAGACTACCCGATCGCGCGCGGACGCCGTCCGCCCCTCGGCGGTCCCCTCGCACGGGCCCGGCGAGTGCCTGACCACCCGCGAGGGGCCCGGGCTACTCGCGGAGGGTCAGCCGGGCCTTCTCGACCGAGCGCATCATGCGCTCCAGGGTGGTGCCGAAGTCGGCCAGCCGGCTGTCGACGTACTCGTCGACCTCGGCCCGCACCCGGGCGACGTCGGCGGCGGTCCGGGCGCCGAGCTCGTCGGCGCGGGCCACGGCGCCGCGGTAGACCTCGGTCTCGGTGACCAGCCGCTCGTGCTCGGCGGCGGCCGCGGCCAGCAGCTCGGCCTGCTGGGCCTGCGCGTCGGCCAGCACGGCCTCGTGGTGCAGGCGGGCCTCCTCGACCATCCGGGCGGCCTCCGCCTCCGCCTCGGCCAGCAGCTCCTCGGCCTCGGCCTGCGCCTGGCCGAGCAGCTCGTCGCGCTGCCGGCGCGCCACCCCGAGGATCTCCTCGCGCTGCCGCCGGGCGCCCGAGACCAGCTGCTCGCTCTCCCCCCGGGTCCGGCCGGTCAGCCGCTCGGCCTCGGCCTGCGCCTGCTGGAGGATCTCGGTCCGCTGCTCGACGATCCGCCCGGCCTGCTGGACCTCCTCGGGCAGGTTCTCCCGCAGCTCGTCGAGCAGGTCGAGCATGTGGTCGCGCGGCACCATGCACGAGCCCGACATCGGCACGCTGCGCGCGTTCTCGATGACCTGGCCGAGCTCGTCGACGACGTCGTAGAGCCGGTACACGACCTCTGTCATGCGCTCTGCTCCCGCTTGGCCAGCAGCCGGTCGAGCACGGCCTTGGGCACCAGCCGCGACACGTCCCCGCCGAAGGTCGCGATCTGCTTGACGAGGCTGGACGACAGGTGCCCCACCTGCGGGGCGGTCGGCACGAACAGCGTCTCGATGCCGGCCAGCTCGCGGTTCATCTGCGCCATCTGCAGCTCGTACTCGAAGTCGCCGACCGCGCGCAGGCCCTTGACGATCACCGGCACGTCGTGCTCGCGGCAGTAGTCGACCAGCAGGCCGTGGAAGCTGTCGACGACGACGTTGGGCAGGTCGGCGCAGGCGTCGCGGAGGAGCTCCATGCGCTCGTCGACGGAGAACAGGCCCGCCTTGCCCGGGTTGACCAGCACGGCCACGACCAGTTCGTCGTAGAGGCCGGCGGCCCGGGCGATGACGTCGACGTGGCCGTTGGTGACCGGGTCGAACGATCCGGGGCAGACGGCACGCCTCACGACAGCCGACCGTACCGGAGCAGGGCCTCCCCGTAGCGGCGATCGCGGATCCCGGCCAGGGGTGTCGGCCACTCCCACGGCTGCTCGCGGCTGGAACGCTCGACGACGACGACGGCTTCCTCGGCGAGCCAGCCACCTCCGGCCAGCGCCCGGAGGACGCCGAGCACCTCCGCGGCGGGCGTCGCGTAGGGCGGGTCGGCCAGGACCAGGTCGAAGCGGGCCGGGGGCGGGCCGGTCACCACCGCCGGCACCGAGCCGGCGACCACCCGCGCGCCGGGCAGCCCGAGGGCGGCCACGTTGGCCCGCAGCACCGGCAGCACCCGCGGCCCGGACTCGACGAGCACCACCTGCGCGGCGCCGCGCGACAGCGCCTCCAGGCCGAGCGCCCCCGAGCCCGCGTACAGGTCGAGGACGGCGGCGCCGTCGAGGTCGAGCAGCGCGGTGAGGCTGTTGAACAGCGCCTGCCGGGCCTTGTCACCGGTCGGCCGCACGCCCGACGGCGGCACGGCCAGGCGCCGCCCCCCGGCCGCGCCGGCGACGATCCGGGTCACGCCGCCCGACCCCCTGGCAGGGGCCCACCGCGAGCTCGCGGGCGGTGGGGGGCGAGGGGGTCCGTCCTCATGCCTTCTCCAGGGCCATCACGCTTTTTCGAGGAACGTGGCGCGCTCGTCGGTGGCCAGGGCGGCCACCTCCATCGCCAGGCCGGGGTGGTCGGCGAGCCCGCGCTCGGTGGCCAGCAGCGCCGTCGCCTCCGTGCGCGCCCGGGCGATGAGCTCCTCGTCCTCCAGCAGCGACAGCAGCCGGATGCCCGAGCGCCGGCCGGACTGCGCGGCCCCGAGGACGTCGCCCTCGCGGCGGGTCTCCAGGTCCAGCCGGGCGAGCTCGAAGCCGTCGGAGGTGCCCGCCACCGCGGCCAGCCGCTGGCCGGTCGGCGAGGACGTCGGGGCGTCGGACACCAGCAGGCACAGCCCCGCGTGCTTCCCCCGGGCCACGCGGCCGCGCAGCTGGTGCAGCTGGCTGACGCCGAAGCGGTCGGCGTCCATGACCACCATCACGGTGGCGTTGGGCACGTCGACACCGACCTCGACGACCGTCGTGGCCACGAGCACCTGCGTCTCGCCCGCGGCGAAGGCCCGCATGCGGGCGTCCTTCTCCTCGGGGGCCAGCCGCCCGTGGAGGACGTCGAGCCGCAGGCCGGCCAGCGGTCCGGTGCCCAGCCACTCGGCGACGTCGAGCACCGCCAGCGGCGCCCGCCGCTCGCCGCCGTCGTCGGCCGGCGCGCCGTCGTCGTCGCCGGGCTCGTCCTCCTCGCCCTTCTCGCCCTCGACCTCACCGATCCGCGGGCACACGACGTAGGCCTGCCGGCCGGCGGCGACCTCCTCGCGCAGCCGCTCCCACGCGCGCTCGAGCCACGTCGGCTTCTCCTTCACCGGCACCACCGAGCTGCTGACCCCGCCCCGGCCGCTGGGCAGCTGGCGCAGCGTGGAGGTCTCGAGGTCGCCGTAGACGGTCATGGCGACGGTCCGCGGGATCGGCGTGGCCGTCATGACCAGCACGTGCGGGGGGCGGTTGCCCTTGGCGCGCAGCGCGTCGCGCTGCTCGACGCCGAAGCGGTGCTGCTCGTCGACGACGACCAGCCCCAGGTCGGCGAAGTCGACGCCCTCCTGCAGCAGCGCATGGGTACCGATCACGATGCCGGCGCTGCCGTCGGCCACCGCGGCCCGCGCCTCCCGGCGGGCGGCGGCCCGCTGGGAACCGGTGAGCAGGACGACGCGGGTTCCGGCCGGGTCCCCGTCGAGCTCGCCGGCCCGGCCCAGCGGACCCAGCAGCGCGGCGATCCCCCGGGCGTGCTGGGCGGCGAGGACCTCGGTGGGCGCCAGCAGCGCGGCCTGCCCACCGGCGTCGACGACCTGGGCCATGGCGCGCAGCGCGACCACGGTCTTGCCGGAGCCGACCTCGCCCTGCAGGAGCCGGTGCATCGGGGTGTCGCGGTCCAGCTCGGCGGCCAGCTCCTCGCCGACCTCCCGCTGCCCCTCGGTGAGCGCGAACGGCAGCGCGGCGTCGACGGCGTCGAGCAGGCCGCCGGGCCGCCGCGGCCGGGCCGTGCCGGGCTCGAGCGCCGCGGCGCGCCGGCGGGCGGCGAGCGTCAGCTGGAGGGTGAGCGCCTCGTCCCACTTCAGCCGCTGCTCGGCCCGCTCGACGTCGTCGGCGCTCGTGGGGCGGTGGATGTCCAGCAGCGCGGCGGGGAGCGTGGGGAGGCCGTGCCGGGCGCGGACCTCCTCGGGCAGCGGGTCCTCCACGAACCCGAAGCCGCCGCCGGAGTCGAGCAGCAGCTTCACCGAGCGCTGGATGACCCAGCTGCTGACCTCCTTGCTCGCCGGGTAGATCGGGATGAGCGCCCGGGCCCACTCCTCGTCGTCGTCGCCGGTGATCAGGTGGAAGTCCGGGTGGGCGAACTGCTTGCTGCTGCGGTACTCGCCCACCGTGCCGGCGAACAGGCCCCAGGCGCCCTCGCGCAGGTGCCCGTGCCGGTGGTTGAAGAAGACCAGCTGCATGGTGCCCGCGCCGTCGCCGACGGTGACCTCGGTGAGCATGCCCCGGCGCTGGCGCATCGGCCGGGTGGTGACCTTGCGGACCTGCGCCAGCACGGTGACCCGGTCACCCACCTGCAGGTCGTCGAGGCGGGTCATCTCGCCGCGCCGGGCGTACCGGCGCGGGTAGTGCCGCAGCAGGTCGCGCACCGTGTGCAGGCCCAGCGAGGCGGCCATGGCCTTCGACGTCTTCGGGCCGAGCACCTTGGACAGGTCGGTCGTCAGGTCGACCGCCACTCACTCCACCCCCACCAGCAGCGGCACGCCCGCCGCCCCGCCGTCGTACCGCACGACCTCCACCGTCGGGTGCGCCGTGGCCAGGTGCCGGCAGGCGGCGTCGCCCAGCGCGGCGTCGGGGCCGACCACGAGGGTGGCCAGCTCCCCGCCGGCCGACAGCAGCCGGTCCAGCAGCTCGCAGGCGACGGCGGCGCGGTCCTGCCCGATGACCACGACGTCGCCCTCCGCCGATCCCAGCGTGTCGCCGGGCCGGCAGAGCCCCGCGGTGGTCAGCGCCTCCTGGTCGGCGACGGTGATCTCCGCCCACCGGGTCGCGGCCGCGGCCTCGGCCATGGTCACGACGTCGTCGCCGAAGTGCCGGGAGGGATCGGCGACGGCGATCGCGGCCAGCCCCTGGACCGGGGACCGGGTCGGCAGGACGGCGACCTCGCGGCCCAGGGCCCGGGCGCGGACGGCGGCACGGCCGGCCACCGGGGCCAGCGCAGCGTCGTTGGGGAGGACGACGACGGCGGCGGCCGTGGAGCCGAGCACCTCGTCGAGCACGTCGTCCTCGGTCACGCCCTCCGGCCCGCAGGTGACCACGAAGACGCCCTCGCCGGCGAACAGCTCGGCCAGGCCGTCGCTGGGCACGAGCGCGACGACCCCGCGGGTGCCCTGCACGGGCGCCGCCGGCGGGACGGGGGCCAGCGGGGTCACCGAGATCCGGTGGGGCCGCCCGGCCTCGATGCCGGCCTCGATCGCCGCCCCGACGTCGAGGCAGTGCACGTGCACGTTCCACTCCCGGCCGGTGGGGGTGTCGACACCCACGACCACGAGGCTGTCGCCGAGGGCGGCCAGCCGCGCCTGCAGCCGGGCGACCGCGGCCTCGTCGGCGTCGGCCAGCAGGTACTGCACCTCGCTGCCCGGGCCGGCCGGCGGCTGGTGCGGGACGTCGCGGTCGCCCGGGTGGTGGTGGTGCCGGTGGGCTCCCCCGGCCCCGGCGGCGCGGACCAGCGGCGGGCGGGCCGGCTCCTCCCCGGTGACGGTGGCGACCAGGGCGTCGAGGACCAGGCACAGGCCCGCGCCGCCGGCGTCGACCACGCCCGCGTCGCGCAGCACCGCCAGCTGCCCGGGGGTCGCCTCCAGGGCGACCCGGGCGCCGTCGGCCGCGGCGCGCACCACCTCGGCCAGGTCGTCGCGCCCCTGCCCGACCGCCGCGGTCGCGGCCTCGCCACCGGCGCGGGCCACGGTGAGGAAGGTGCCCTCCTCCGGTTCGGCGACCGCGGCGTAGGCGGTCTCCGCCGCGCACCGCAGGGCGTGCGCGAAGGCGGGGCCGTCGGCCGGGGGCGCGCCGGCGAGCCGGTCGGCGAGCCCGCGCAGCACCTGGGCGAGGATCGTGCCGGAGTTCCCGCGGGCGCCCAGCACCGCGCCGCGGGCCAGCACCGTCCAGGCCGGCTCGCCCTCCGGTGCCTGCTCGAGGGCGGCCAGCGCGGCCTCGGCGGTGAGGAGCAGGTTCGTGCCGGTGTCGCCGTCGGGCACGGGGAAGACGTTGAGCTCGTCGAGCCGGTCGCGGGCCGCGGACAGCGCGACCACCGCGGCCCGGCACCAGCGACCGGCCGCGGCGTCGTCCAGCACCGGCAACACGGCGGGAGAGTACCCGCGCGCACCGACGTCCCCGGGCCGCGCGACGTCCACGGCGGCGAGCGGTTAGACTGGCCGACGGTCTGTACGCGGTCGCCGTTCCGAGCGCCGCCCTGAAGTCGAAGATCTGGGAGTGATCCGCCGTGGCTGCCGTGTGCGATGTCTGTGGCAAGGGGCCCGGTTTCGGTATGTCGGTGTCGCACTCGCACCGCCGCACGCCGCGCCGTTGGAACCCGAACATCCAGTCCGTGCGAGCCCTCGTGGCTCCCGGGAACCGTCGCCGGATCAACGCGTGCACCTCGTGCATCCGCGCCGGCAAGGTCGTCCGCGCCTAGCGCGGACCTGCGCACGTCCCGACGGGCCCCGGAGGACCTCCTCCGGGGCCCGTCGTCGTGCCGGCCGCAGCCGGCCCGGATGCCGCGCTCGCGCCCTCAGTGCCGGCCGATGCCGCGTGCCCGCGCCGCCAGCACGACGAGGTCCACGACGGAGTCCAGCGGCAGCGCCGTCCCGTCGACGACCAGGTGGTAGTGCTTCGCGGCCGCCGGGTCGCACCGGTAGAAGTGCCGCACGTAGGCCTCCCGCGCCCGGTCGTTGGCCTCGAGCTCGCGGCGCAGCTCCTCCCGGGGCCGCCGGCTGCGGGCCACCACGGCGGCCAGCCGGCGGTCCGCGGGACCGTCGAGGCGCACGTGCAGGGCGTCGGCCCGGTCCCGCAGCACCATCGCACCGGCGCGGCCGAGCACCACTCCCCCGCCACCGTCGGCGATCTCGGTGAGCACCCGCTCGGTCTGCAGCCGGAAGGCACCCTCGTCCGGGACGCCGGTGACCGGCAGCACCCCGCCGACCGGGTCGGGCACCGTGCCCAGCGACGCGATCAGCCGCCACAGGCCGCGGGCGACCCGCTCGTCGTTCTCCTCGGCCTCGGCCACGGGCACGCCGAGCCGCCCGGCCACCTGGAAGGGGATGGCCCGGTCGTGGAAGGGCAGCCCGAGCCGCTCCGCCACGGCCGGCGCCACCTCGTGCCCGCCCGCGCCGTAGGGGGCCGAGATGGTCACGACGCCCACGGCTGCACCTCCGGGCCGGCCGGCCGCCCGCCGAGGAGCCCGTCGCGCAGCAGCCCGCCGCCCGGGGGCCCGTCGCCGAGGAGCTTGCCCAGGAACACCGCGCCGGGCGAGTCCGCGTAGACGCCGTAGCCGGCGACCGGGGTGTACCCGCGCCTGCGGTAGAGGTCGATCGCCTCGGGCTGGCGGTCCCCGGTGTTGAGCACGACCGCCCGGTGCCCGGCCGCGGCGGCGCTGGCCTCGAGGGCGTCCATCAGCAGCGAGGCCAGGCCCAGCCGCCGCGCGGTGGCGGCGACGTACACCCGCTTGACCTCCACGACACCGGGGGCGTGCACCCGCCAGGCGGCGCAGCCCAGCGGCTCGCCGTCGGCCTCCGCGACGAGGAACAGCCCTGCCGGCGGCGCGAACTCCGCGGGGTCGACGACGGCCTCGTCGGGCCCGCCGTAGCGGGTCACGTACTCCCGCTGCACCGCGGCGACGAGCTCGCGCGCGACCGGCGAGTCGTAGCCGGCGGCACGCAACCGCACGCCCCGGCCGTCGGGCAGCACGCGCCCGCCGGCCGTGGACTCAGCCGAAGTGGACATGTCCCGTTCCTCCCGCTCCCAGCTCCTCGGCGACGACGGCGGCGGGCCGGCCGTCCACCCGCACCTGCGGGCCGTCCCCGGCGCCGACAGCACCCCCGCCGACCACACCCCCGATGACCGCCCAGCCGGGAGGCAGGGTCGCATCCGCCGGGAAGGTGGCGAGCAGCGCGTGGTCCTCCCCGCCGGTGAGCACCCACGCCAGCGGGTCCACCCCGAGCGCGGCCCCGACCTGGAGCAGCGGACCGGGCGGGTCCAGGGCGACCGCGGCGAGCGCCGCCCGGTCGATGTCGACCACCACTCCGCTGGCCTCCGCGATGTGCGCGGCGTCGGCCAGCAGCCCGTCGCTGACGTCGCACATGGCGGTCGCACCGGCGTCGGCGGCCGCCGGCCCGGCCGCGTAGGGCGGCTCGGGCCGCCGGTGCGCCCGCACCGCCGCCAGCGGACTGCTGAAGCCCCGCCGCAGCACGGCCAGCCCGCACGCCGACCAGCCCAGCCGCCCCGCCACCGCGAGGACGTCGCCGCCGCGGGCCCCCGAGCGCAGCACCGGCCGCCGACCGGCGAGGTCGCCCAGCGCGGTGACCGACAGGACGACGCTGCGGCTGTCGGGGGCCGAGGCGACCGTGTCGCCCCCCACGACCGCCGCGCCCAGCGGGCCGCACTCGCCGGCGAGCCCGTCGGCCACCTGCTCCAGCCAGGCGGTGGGGGTGTCGGGCGGGCAGGCCAGCCCGACGAGCAGCGCGGTGGGGACGGCGCCCATGGCGGCGACGTCGGCCAGGTTGGCTGCCGCGGCCTTGTGCCCGACGTCGGTGCCGGTGGACCAGTCCCGGCGGAAGTGCCGCCCCTCGACGAGCACGTCGGTGGTGGCCACGACCCGGCCGTCGGGGGCGCGCACCACTGCCGCGTCGTCGCCGGGACCCACCTCGGTGGCCCGCGCGACCCCGGCGCGGGCCACCACCCGGTCGATCAGCGCGAACTCCCCCAGGGAGGCGACCGTCTCGCCTCCGGGGGCGGGGGGCCGCGTCACCGGGTGCCCCTCGTCACTGGGGTAGGTTGCGGTCCGACCCGCCGGCCGGTGGGTGCACGCCGGCGGCAGCGCTGCCCGAGGAAGGTCATCCCGTGGTCCACGCCTACATCCTGATCCAGACCGAGGTCGGCAAGGCCGCGCAGGTCGCCACGACGATCGCCGAGATCGCGGGGGTCACCAAGGCCGAGGACGTGACGGGCCCCTACGACGTCATCGTGCGCGCCGAGGCCGAGACCGTCGACGAGCTCGGCCGCCTGGTCGTCGCGCGGGTGCAGTCGGTGGACGGCATCACCCGGACGCTGACCTGCCCCGTCGTCAACATCTGAGCCGCTGAGCGAGGACGACCGCCCCGCGGCCGGCCCGGCGCCCGGGGACGCGCCGCCACCCGGGGAGACGCCACCCGGGGAGACACCACCTGGGGGGACGCCGCCTGGGGGGACGCCGCCGGCCGATCCGCTGCGGCGCGCGGCGCTCGCGGTGACCGTGCTCGTCGTCCCGCTGCTCGTGGTGCTGCTCGTGCTGGCCAACCGCGGCGGCGGGGACGACGGCGACGACTCCCCCGCCCGCGTCGACGGCCCGGCCGCCACCGCGCGGGGCGACCTGCCGGTGCTGGAGGTGCCGGTGCCGCCGGTCACGGCCGAGGCCGACGCCGCCTGCCCGGCGTTCATGACCGACCTGCCGGTCGAGCTCGCCGGCCAGCCGTCGCGGCGGGTGCGGTCGGACACCCCCTACGCCTACGCCTGGGGCGAGCCGCCGGTGGTCCTGCGCTGCGGCGTCGAGCGCCCGGCCGGGTTCGTGGTCGGCGGACCCCAGCTGTTCGAGCTGAACGGCGTGTCCTGGTTCGTCGACGACTCCGACCCCGACCGGTACGTCTGGACGGTCGTCGACCGCACCGTGTACGTCGAGCTCGCCGTCCCGGCCGACGTCAGCAGCGCGCCGGCGATCGCGCTCGGCCCGCTGATCACCGCCACCCTGCCGTACCAGGAGCCGCGGCCCGGCGGCTGAGGCTCACGCGGGCAGCCGGTCCAGCTGCTCGGCCACCACCGCGGCGACCTCCTCGGTGGCCTCCTCGAGCGACCCGCCGGCCGGCTCGGTGACGGCGCTGACCGCCACGCTGAACACGCCGTGGGCGCACCAGGCGAAGGCCGCCGGGCCCGGGACCCGGGTCGCCGGGTCGGGCCGGAGCACGGTGAGCAGCCGGCAGCCGTCGGGCAGCTCGGCCGGGTCGTGCTCGAGCGCGCCGGCGTAGTACACCGCGCCGTCGCCGGCGAGGTCCTCGGCGTAGGCGGCTGCGCCCGAGGCGTCGGCGAACTGGTCGACGAAGACGGTCGTGGCGCGCCCGCCGGGCGTTCCCCAGAACCGCTCCCAGCCGTGCAGGTAGCCGAAGTCCTCCAGCACCTGGCGCTCGTAGGCGGGGTCGTCGGCGTAGCCCGCGACGTCGTCGATCGACTTCTGCCCCGCCGGCGGGTCGACGTCGGCGTCGGGGACCCGGGCCAGGCCCGAGGGCACCTCCGGGACCACGAGGGAGGCCAGCTCGGCCGCGGTGCCGGGGGTGGCCGGCGCGGCCACGTCCGCCGCGGAGGAGGCGGCCTCGCCCTCGCCCTCGTCGTCCGCGGCCCCGGAGCCGCACGCGGCAGCGGCGGCGAGCACGGCGGCGAGCAGCGGGGCGGCCGGCCGCACGGACCGCCGCCGGCTCACCGACCGGTCCGGGGACCACCGCCCGCGGACGGCCCCGCGGGCTCGGCCAGCGCGGCGGCCACCAGCCGGTCGACCAGCTCCGGATAGGCCACGCCGCTGGCCGCCCACATCCGCGGGAACATCGAGATCGGGGTGAACCCGGGCATGGTGTTCACCTCGTTGATCACCAGCCGCTCCCGCCCGTCGGGACCGTCCCCGAGGAAGAAGTCGACCCGCGCCAGCCCGCGGCAGTCCATCGCCAGGTAGGCGCGGGTGGCCGTCGCCTGCACCAGCCGGGTCTGCTCCGGGGTCAGGTCGGCGGGCACGTCGAACTCGACGGCGTCCTCGAGGTACTTGGCGTCGAAGTCGTACCAGTCGGTGCCCGGCCGGAGCCGGATCTCGGCCGGCAGGCTGGCCTCCGGCAGGCCGCCGGGACGCCCGGCGAGCACCCCGCACTCGATCTCCCGGCCCGGGACGGCGGCCTCGACCACCACCTTGCGGTCGACCGCCGCGGCGGTCGCCACGGCCTCGGGGAACTGCGCCCAGTCGGTGACCTTGCTGATGCCGATGCTCGATCCGGCGCGGGAGGGCTTGACGAACACCGGCAGGCCCAGCCGCGCCCGGGCGGCCTCGTCCAGCACCGCCGGGTCCGGGCACAGCGCCCCGGAGGCGTCCCGGAGGACGACGTGGTCGCCCTGCGGCAGCCCGGCGGCGGCCAGCAGCTTCTTGGTGAACTCCTTGTCCATCGAGGCGGCGCTGGCGAAGACGCCGGACCCGACGTAGGGCAGGCCGCTCATCTCCAGCAGCCCCTGGATCGTGCCGTCCTCACCGTAGGCGCCGTGCAGCACCGGAAAGACGACGTCGACCTCGGTCAGCGGCGGCCCGACCGCGGCCGTCACGTCCAGCACGGCCAGCCCGCGGCCGGCCGGGTCGCCGACCAGCGACACCGCCGTCCCGCCGGTCACCTCGGGCAGCTCGCCACCGGCGATCGCCATCCGCTGACCGGGGTCGGGCAGCACCCACCGGCCGTCGCGCGCGATGCCCACCGGGACGACCTCGTAGCGGTCGGGGTCCAGGGCCGCGATGACGCTCCCGGCCGACACGCAGGAGATCGAGTGCTCGGCGCTGCGACCGCCGAACACCACCGCGACGCGCAGCTTCCGTGCCTGTCCGCTCATCGGCACGGACCCTAGTCGAGCGGCCCGCCACGGCTCGGACGGCCGGGTCCGTCCCGGTGTGGGAACCTCGTCGCCGATGTCCACCTCGCCCTCGTCCGAGCAGCCCGCTGCCGCGGCAGCCGCCGGTCCCGCGGGCGGGGACGGTGCCGGTCCGCCGGTCTCCCCCGGGCTGCGGCTGGCCGGCGCCGCCGTGCACGCCTACACCGCCCTCGGCACGGTCGTCGGCTTCGCCATCGTGATCGCGGCGATCGAGGGCGAGGTCGAGGCTGCGCTGTGGCTGGGGCTGGCGGCGCTGTTCATCGACGGCACCGACGGCATGCTGGCCCGCCGGGCCCGGGTCAAGCAGACGATGCCCTGGTTCGACGGGGCGCTGCTGGACAACATCGTCGACTACCTGACCTACGTCTTCGCACCGGTCGTCCTGCTGTGGACCACCGGCCACCTGCCCGAGGGCCCACCCGGGTGGCTGCTGGCGGCGCTGCCGCTGCTGGCGTCGAGCTACCAGTTCTGCCGCGTCGACGCGAAGACCGACGACCACACGTTCCTCGGCTTCCCGAGCTACTGGAACGTCGTCGCCTTCTACGTCATCGTGCTCGACGCGAGCGAGCCGGTCGTCGCGGTCGTCCTGATCGTCCTCTCGGTGCTGGTGTTCGTGCCGATCCGCTTCCTCTACCCCTCGCGCAGCGGCGTGCTGCGGACGCTGAGCCTGGCGCTGTCGGCGGTCTGGGCGGTCACGTACGCGGTCCTGCTGGTGCAGTACCCCGACCCCCACCCGCTGGTGGTCGCGGCGTCGCTGGCCTACGTCGTCTACTACTGGGGCGTGAGCCTGTGGATGACCGCGCGGGCGGCGAGCCGCCGCCGGGAGGAGCGCACCCCCGCCTGACGTGGGGTCAGTCGTGCCGGCGGGGGTCGCGCACGACGAGCTCGACGTTGCGGTCCTGCGGCCCGCCGGCCAGGCCGGAGCGCAGCCCGGCCCACGGCACGTTGGCCGACAACTCCCGGTGCAGCGAGGCCAGCGCCCGGGGATCGCGGGCGGCCGGGTCCAGCGCCTCCGGCGGCCGGGCCGGGCTGTCGTGGTCGAGCATCGTGCAGACCAGCGACAGCGTGCCGTCACCGTTGTCGAGGAACTCCACCAGCCGGGCCTGACCGGGCCAGTCGACGACGGCGCAG
The DNA here is from genome assembly GCF_046233715.1 of Trujillonella humicola. Taxonomy (NCBI): domain Bacteria; kingdom Bacillati; phylum Actinomycetota; class Actinomycetes; order Geodermatophilales; family Geodermatophilaceae; genus Trujillonella; species Trujillonella humicola. The sequence goes on from NZ_JBJNRJ010000009.1 coordinate 23,443, forward strand.
GTGGTCACCTCCCAGAACCCGCGGCCGGGCTCGGCGGGCGACAGCCAGGGGCGCACCTCGCTGACGTGGGTGTGCCCGTTGAGCCACAGGACGACGTTCGGGTGGCGGTGCAGCAGGTCGACCAGGTCGGGGCCGCCCAGCACGCCCGCCTCGCCGGCGGGGACGGCGCGGAAGGCCTCCGACCGGGTCAGCGTCGTGGAGCCGTGGTGGGACAGCAGCACCACCAGCCGGTCGGCGTTGCCGGTGGGAACACGGGTGCCATCGGCCTCGAGGTGGGAGGAGGAGACCTCCCGCAGCCGGTCGGTCAGCCACCGGGCCTGGACGGCGTCGACCGAGCCGGCGCTGCCTCCGGTGACGCGGGTGGTGTCCAGGCAGATGACGCGGATCCCCGGCAGCCCGTCCCAGGCGTAGTACGCCGTCCCGTCCCGGTAGTTCTCCGGGGTGAAACCGTGCCCCTCGGGCGTGCCGGGGTCCGCCAGGTGCGCGGCGACGAAGGACCGGCGGTCCACGATCCGCCGGTCCGCCAGCGGGACGACCCGCCGCGACGGCGCGGTGGTGAAGACCTCCGAGGAGTGCGTGAACAGCCGGACGGCGTCCTCCAGCGGGAGGTCCGGCGCGATCTCGACCGGCTTCTGGTCGGCCAGCAGGTACTCCTGCAGGGCGGGGGTGGGCACACCGACGCCCTGGATGAGCGCCTCGTGGTTGCCGTGGCAGCCCAGCCAGGGCAGCCGCAGCCCCTCGGCGGCGAACCCGGCGAAGGCCGCCTCCAGGAGGCCGGGCCGGTGGGGGAAGCCGTGCCGGTCACGGAAGAGGTCGGGCTCGCCCTCGACGTCGGGTCGCCAGAACAGGTCGTGCGGCCAGCCCGCCGCCTGCACGCCGTCGTAGGCGGTCAGGCCCGCGCCGGGGTACACGACGCCCCCGGCGAGCAGGTCCAGGTACAGCGACAGCTCGTTCCACTGGGCGTTGTCGATGGCGTCCCCGGTGGTCACGACCACCTGCAGCGGATGGCCGGTGCGCGGCCCGCCGGGGACGGCGTTGAGGGTGCGCACCAGCGCGTCGATCGCGTGCGCGGTGAGCGCCTCCTGCGGCCGCTGCATCGGCACCAGCGCCGCCATGCGCGGGTCGGCGGCGAACCGGTTGAAGAACTCGAAGCGGGCCGGGGAGCAGACGTCGGCCAGCTGCATGTCCGTCACGTGCGCGAGGCACGCGATCGACTCGACGCCGGTGCGCGGCGCCTCCCATGACCCGCCGACCAGCTCCCGGCGCACCCGGTGCGGCTCGCCGGGCTGCCAGGCCAGCGCGTGGTAGGGGCTGTCCCGGCCGATCCGCAGCACCTCACCGGCGCCCAGGACCCGGTCCAGCGTGGTGCGGCTCAGCGGGCACCTCCGACGGCGTTGCCCCCGTGCGCCGGGTCCAGCGCGATACCCCCGTGCGCCGGGTCCAGCGCGGCGTCCAGCGCGGCCGCCAGGTCGGCCACCACGTCGACGGTGTCCTCGATCCCGCAGGAGAACCGCACGAAGCCGGGCGGGACGGCGTCCCCGCCCCACTGCGCGCGGCGGTCGACCGTGCTGTGCAGGCCGCCGAAGCTGGTCGCGGCCGCCCACAACCGGGCGGTCACCAGCAGCCGGGCCACCGCCGCCTCGTCGGGCAGCACCGCCGAGACCACGCCGTGCGGGCGCAGCATCTGCCGCGCGGCGAGCGCCCGGGACGGGTCCCCGGCCAGCCACGGCCAGCGGACGCCGGTCACGCCGGGGTGCGCGGCCAGCAGCTCGGCGACGGCCCGGGCGGTCGCCGCCTGTCGGGCCAGCCGCAGGTCCAGCGTCGCCATGGAGCGGTGACCCAGCCACGCCTCGAACGGTCCCGGCGTGCCACCGGTGCGGTCGCGCCAGCCCTTGAGCCGGTCGTAGAGGGCGTCGTCGGTCGTGCTGACGTGCCCCAGCAGCAGGTCGCTGTGCCCGGTGAGCGCCTTGGTGTCCGAGCCGACCGTCATGTGCGCGCCGAGTGCCAGCGGCCGCTGGCCCAGCGGGGTGGCCGTGGTGTTGTCGACGGCGACGAGCGCACCGGCGTCGCGGGCGGCCGAGGCGACGGCGGCGATGTCGCACACGTCCAGCTGCGGGTTGCTCGGCGTCTCCAGCAGCACCAGCCGCGCCCCGCGCAGGCCGCCCCGCGCCGCGTACGCCTCGACCTCGGGGGTCGGCACGTAGGCGACCTCGAGCCCGAACCGGGTCAGCTCCTCGCCGCCGAGCACGCGGGTGGCGTAGTAGCCGTCGGAGGGCAGCACGACGCGGTCCCCCGCCGCGGTCACCGCGAGGACGGCGGCGCTGATGGCGGCCATCCCGGTCGCGAAGGACAGGCAGCGGCCGCCGTCGAGCTCGCCGAGGGCGCCCTCCAGCACCCGCAGCGTCGGGTGCTCGGTGCGGGCGTAGGCGTCGGCGCCGCTGGCCCGCGGCGGCCGGTCACCGAGGTGGAACGGGGCGGCGAAGACCGGGGAGGGACGCAGCGGCGCGCCGGGTACCGCCGGGTCCTCCCCCGCCCTGACCGACCGGGTGCCGTCGCCCCAGCCGGCGGGCACCGGGTCCCCCGTCACGCCGGTTCCGCCCCGTCCGTGCGCGGCCGCCGGCCTCCGGTCCCGGCCCCGCTCGGCCGGGCGCGCCGGGTCATTCCGGCTTGGCCTCTCGACTCATGATCTCCTTCACCATCTGCGCCGCGGTCACGCCCTCGTGGCACACCCGGACGACCGCCTCGGTGATCGGCATGTCGACCCCGTGCGCACGGCCCAGGTCCAGCACCGGCCGGCAGCTCTTCACGCCCTCGGCGGTCTGGCGGGTGCTGCGCTGCACCTCCTCCAGCGACATCCCCCGGCCCAGCTTCTCCCCGAAGGTGCGGTTGCGGGACAGCGGTGAGCTGCAGGTGGCCACGAGGTCGCCCAGACCGGCCAGCCCCGCGAAGGTGGTCAGCTCCGCCCCCAGCGCGGCCCCCAGGCGGGCGGTCTCGGCCAGCCCGCGGGTGATCAGGGACGCGCGGGTGTTGTCGCCGAACCCCATGCCCTCGGCGACGCCGCAGGCCAGCGCGATGACGTTCTTCACCGCCCCGCCGAGCTCGCAGCCGATCAGATCGGTGTTGGTGTACGGCCGGAAGTACGGCGTGTGGCAGGCGGCCTGGATCGCCGCCGCCCGCTCGTGGTCCGGACAGGCGATCACCGTGGCCGCGGGCTGCTCCTCGGCGATCTCCCGGGCGAGGTTGGGCCCCGACAGCACCGCGACGCGCTCCGGCCCGGCGCCGGTGACCTCGCAGATGACCTCGCTCATCCGCTTGGTGCTGCCCAGCTCGATGCCCTTCATCAGCGACAGCAGGCTCGCACCGGGCGGGAGCAGCGGCGCCCAGGCGGTGAGGTTGTCGCGCAGCGACTGCGAGGGCACGGCGAGCACCACGACGTCGGCGCCCTCGAGCGCCTCGGCTGCGTCGGTGGTGGCCCGCAGCGAGGCCGGCAGCCGGACGCCCGGCAGGTAGTCGGCGTTCTCGCCGTCGGCGGTGATGGCCGCGACGAGCTCGGACCGCCGGGCGTGCAGCGTCACCGCGCACCCGGCGTCGGCCAGCACCTTGGCGAACGTCGTCCCCCAGGACCCGGCGCCGAGCACGGCGGCCCGGGTCGCACCGGCCCCGCTCACGCCGCGGTCCCCGGCAGGTCGCCGGGCAGCCGGCGCTGCGGCCGCGGGGCGAAGCCCAGCGGCGCGGGCTCGCCGCGCAGCTCCGCGAGCTGGTCGCGCACCCGGCCCATGATCAGGTCGGTGGTCTCGCGCAGCAGGTCCGGCGTCAGGGGCCGGCCGGCCCGCACCTCGGCACGTACCGCCGTCAGGTCGACCGGCTCGCCGACCAGGTAGTCGGCGGGACGCCGGGGGCGCAGGTGCAGCTTCTTCGTGTGGTAGTCGTGCACCCGCTGCGGCCCCCACTGGGCGACCGGCACGACCGGGGCGTCGGAGGTGAGCGCCAGCCGGGCGACGCCGGTGCGCGACTGCATGGGCCACCAGTCCGGGTCGCGCGTGACCGAGCCCTCCGGGTAGATCACCACCAGGTTGCCCTCCTCGAGGTCGGTCCGTGCCAGGTCCAGCGACCGCGCGGCGTTCACCGAACCGCGGGCGACCGGGATCTGACCGGCCTGCCGCAGCAGGGTGCCGATGACGCCCCGGAAGACCGCGTCCTTGATGAGGAAGTGCGGCACGCGGCCGTGGTCCCAGGCCAGCCGGGCGCAGGCCAGCGGGTCCAGCACCGAGACGTGGTTGACGACCAGGAGCACCGGCCCCGTCGCCGGCAGCCGGTCCCCGTGCCGGTAGCGCAGCTTGTAGAGCAGCGACGCCGTCGGGTAGACCAGCACGACCGCCAGCCAGAGGGCGAACGGGAGGTGGCCCCGGGTCCGCCACTTCGACGGCCGCAGCGCCCGTCCACCCGCCGCATCCCGGGACGTCTCCTGGGTCACCGGCACCCCTCTCCCTCGCTGTGATCCCGGCCATGATCGCCCCTGGCCCCGCGCCGCCGTCCCACGGGGTCGCCCCCGTCCACCCCGAGTCACCCCCTGCCCGCCGCCGGCGGGGCGGCTGGTGTGCTGACATTGTGGCCGTGGAGTGGTCCGTCGTCGTCCCGGCCAAGCGGCTGACGGTGGCCAAGACCCGGCTGGCCCCCCTCACGGCGGGCGCGGGCGACCTGCACCGCGACCTGGTCCTCGCGCTGCTGGCCGACACCGTCGGCGCCGCGCTGGCCGCCGCGGACGGCCCCGCCGACGTGGCCGTCGTCGACGTCGTCGTGGTGACCGACGACCCGAGCGCAGCCGCCCTGGTCACCGCCCTCGGTGCGCGCACCGTGCCCGACGAGCCCGACCGCGGCCTCAACCCGGCCCTCGCGCACGGCGCGCGGGCCGCCCGAACCTCCGCCGTCGCGGCGCTGTCGTCGGACCTGCCCGCGCTGCGGCCCGGCGAGCTCACCGCGGCGCTGCGGGCGGCCGGCTCCGCCGCGCGGGGCCTGGTCGCCGACGCCGCGGGAACCGGCACCACCCTGCTGACCACCGTCGCCGGGGACCTCGGCCCGCAGTTCGGGCCCGGGTCGGCCGCGGCGCACGCCGCCGGCGGCGCCGTGCCGCTGGCCGGCGACTGGCCGGGCCTGCGCCGCGACGTGGACACCCCCGAGGACCTGGCCGAGGCGGTGCGGCTGGGTGCCGGACGCCACACCACGGCCCTGCTGCCCCGCCTGCCCCTGCCCGCACCCCCGCGCTGACCTGCGCGGGGGCGGCGCGGTCACTCGTCGTTCACCTTCCTGCGGCACGATGAGCGCGTGGCCGAGACGACGACCGAGAGCCCTGCGCCCACCCGCGCCGAGCTGCCCCCCGACCGCTTCCTCAACCGGGAGCTGTCGTGGCTGGACTTCAACGCGCGGGTGCTCGAGCTCGCCGAGGACGACGGAGCGCCGCTGCTGGAGCGGGTGAAGTTCCTCGCGATCTTCGCCAGCAACCTGGACGAGTTCTTCATGGTCCGGATCGCCGGCCTCAAGCGCCGGCAGAGCACCGGCCTGACGGTCCGCTCTCCGGACGGGCTGACCATCCGCGAGCAGCTGGCCCGGGTCACCGAGCGGACCCAGGAGCTGGTGCACCGGCACGCGGAGTGCTTCGCCGGCGACGTGCGGCCCCTGCTGGAGGAGGCCGGCATCCGCATCGTGCACTGGGACGAGCTGGCCGACAGCGACGCGTTGCGGCTGCGCGAGTACTTCCGCGACCAGGTCTTCCCCGTGCTGACCCCGCTCGCGGTCGACCCGGCGCACCCGTTCCCCTACATCAGCGGGCTGTCGCTCAACCTCGCCGTCTCCGTGCGCGACCCCGACACCGGCGCCCCCCGGTTCGCCCGGCTCAAGGTGCCCAACAACGTGCCCCGGTTCGTCCAGGTGGGCGCGGCCGACTCGCAGGCCACGTTCCTCCCGCTGGAGGACCTCATCGCCGCGCACCTGCCCCAGCTCTTCCCGGGCCTGGACGTGCTCGACCACCACGTGTTCCGCGTCACCCGCAACGCCGACCTCGAGGTGGAGGAGGACCGCGACGAGGACCTCCTGCAGGCCCTCGAGCGGGAGCTGGCGCGCCGCCGCTTCGGCCCGGCGGTGCGCCTGGAGGTCCACGAGACGATGGACCCGCGGATCCTCGACGTCCTGGTCTCCGAGCTCGAGGTCAGCCCGCAGGACGTCGTCACCGTCCCGGGCCTGCTGGACCTGGCCGCCCTGATGGCCCTGTACGACCTGGACCGGCCCGAGCTCAAGGACGAGCCGTTCGTCCCGGCCACCCACCCGCGGTTGAGCGAGGGCGAGACCCCCAAGAGCGTCTTCGCGACCCTCCGCGAGGGCGACGTGCTGGTGCACCACCCCTACCACTCGTTCGCCACGAGCGTGCAGCGGTTCATCGAGCAGGCGGCCGCAGACCCGGACGTGCTGGCCATCAAGCAGACGCTGTACCGGACGTCGGGTGACTCCCCGATCGTCAACGCGCTGATCGAGGCGGCGCAGGCCGGCAAGCAGGTCGTCGTCCTCGTCGAGATCAAGGCGCGCTTCGACGAGGAGGCCAACATCAGCTGGGCCCGCGAGCTGGAGCGCGCCGGCTGCCACGTCGTCTACGGGCTGGTGGGGCTGAAGACGCACTGCAAGACCGCGCTGGTGGTGCGGCGCGAGGGCGGCGTCATCCGCCGGTACTGCCACATCGGCACCGGGAACTACAACCCGAAGACCGCGCGGCTCTACGAGGACCTCGGCATCCTCACCGCCGACCCCCGGGTGGGCGCGGACCTCACCGACCTGTTCAACACCCTCACCGGCTACTCGCGGCAGACGACCTACCGCCAGCTCATGGTGGCGCCGCACAGCGTGCGCTCGGGGCTGGTGGAGAAGATCCGCCGCGAGACCCGGAACGTCACGGAGGGCCGCCCGGCGGGCATCCGCATCAAGGTGAACTCGCTGGTCGACGAGAAGGTGATCGACGCGCTCTACGACGCCTCCTGCGCGGGCGTGCCGGTCGAGCTGTTCATCCGCGGCATCTGCGCGCTGCGCCCGGGCCTCCCCGGCCTGTCGGAGAACATCCGGGTGCACTCGATCGTCGGTCGGTTCCTCGAGCACTCCCGCGTCTTCCACTTCCGCAACGCCGGCGAGGGCGAGTGGTGGATCGGCAGCGCCGACCTCATGCACCGCAACCTCGACCGCCGGGTGGAGGTGCTGCTGCGGGTGTGCGAGGACGGCGCCCAGCGGCAGCTGGAGGCGATGTTCGACTCCGCCATGGCCTCCGACGTGGGCTGCTGGCAGCTCGGCCCGGACGGCCGCTGGACCCGCCGCGAGGGCCGCGACCACCAGGCCGGGCTGGTCGCCGCCGTCGTCGAGCAGGTGGGCTGACGCGCCGGTGGGGACGACGGACACGGCAACCGAGCGGGTCGTCGCGGCGGCGGGCGGAGCCGTCTGGCGGCGGACCGGCGACGGCCGGATCGAGACCGCCGTGGTGCACCGGCCCCGCTACGACGACTGGTCGCTGCCCAAGGGCAAGCACGACGAGGGCGAGGCGCTCGTAGAGACCGCCGTCCGCGAGGTGAACGAGGAGACCGGGCTGGCCGTCGTCGTCGGCCGCCGCAGCCTGCGCACCCGCTACGCGGTCGAGGGCGGCACCAAGCAGGTCGACTACTGGCTGATGGAGGCCGTGGGCGGCGAGTTCGAGCCCGGCGACGAGACCGACGAGCTGCGCTGGCTCCCGGTCGACGACGCGGTCGCACTCGTGACCCACGGCCACGACCGCGCCGTGCTGGCCGACCTGGCGCGCACCGACGTCCCCCGCTCGCCCACGCTGCTGCTGGTGCGGCACGCGCGGGCCGGTTCCCGCTCGGAGTGGGACGGCGACGACGACCTGCGCCCCCTCGACGGCAAGGGCCGGCGCCAGGCCCGGCGGCTGGCCGGGGTCCTGCCGCTGTTCGCCCCGACGGCGGTGCTCTCGGCCGAGCGCACCCGGTGCCGCGAGACGGTCGAGCCGCTCGCCGAGGCGCTGGGCCTGCCGGTGCAGCCCCTGCCGGAGGTCGGCGAGGAGGAGTTCCAGGCCGACCCGCAGGCTGCGCTCGCCGCGGTCGAGCGGTTCCTCGAGCCGCGCCCGGCCCCCGGTGTCACCGTGGTGTGCAGCCAGGGCGGCGCCATCCCCTCGCTGCTCATGGCGCTCGGGGTCCGCTGGGCGGGCCTGGCCGGGGCGCTGTGGCCGCCGGCGTCCAAGGGCAGCACCTGGGTGCTGGGGGGCCGGCCCGGGGCGCTGCTGGCCGACTACTACCGCGACTTCGCCCCCGACCCGGACGCGGACGGCCCCGGCGTCCACGTCGGGTCACCGGCCGAGGGGCACCCCGCCCCCCACCACTCGCACGCCGGCGGCGGTCCGCCGCACGGGAGCGGGTGAGGGGCCGGGGGTCCTCCGGCCGTCAGCGTGCCGGCAGGGCGGCCGGCTTCCAGGCCGGACGGGCGGCCTCGAAGGCCTCGATGTCGGCCAGGTGCCGCTCGGTGAGGCCGACGTCGTCCAGGCCCTCCAGCAGCCGCCAGCGGGTGTAGTCGTCGATCTCGAACGGCACGGTGCGCTGCTCTCCCCCGCCCGCCCGGTACCGGACCTCCTTGGCCTGCAGGTCGACGGTGACCTCGGTCGCGGGGTCGGCCTCGGCGGCCGCCCACAGCGCCTCCACGTCCTGCTGGGGCAGGAGCACGGTGAGCAGTCCGGCCTTGGTCGAGTTGTTGCGGAAGATGTCGGCGAACCGCGAGCTGATGACCGCGCGGAAGCCGCCGTCCATCAGCGCCCAGACGGCGTGCTCGCGGGAGGAACCGGTGCCGAAGTCCGGTCCGGCCACGAGCACCGAGGCGCCCTGGTACTGCGGCTGGTTGAGCACGAAGTCGGGCTCGTTGGTCCGCCAGGCCTCGAACAGGCCGTCCTCGAAGCCGGTGCGGGTGATCCGCTTGAGGTAGACCGCCGGGATGATCTGGTCGGTGTCGACGTTGCTGCGGCGCAGCGGTGCGACGGTGCCGGTGTGGGTGGTGAAGGCGTCCATGTCGGGAACTCCGGGGGTCAGGCGTCGGCGGACGCGAGGTCGGCGGGCGCGGCGAGGTGCCCGGTCAGCGCCGTGGCCGCCGCGACGGCCGGCGAGACCAGGTGGGTGCGCCCGCCCTTGCCCTGCCGGCCCTGGAAGTTGCGGTTGCTCGTGGAGGCCGACCGCTCCCCCGGCGCCAGCTGGTCGGGGTTCATGCCCAGGCACATCGAGCACCCCGCGCCGCGCCACTCGGCGCCGGCCGCCACGAACACCTCGTCCAGGCCCTCGGCCTCGGCCTGCGCCTTGACGGCGACCGAACCGGGGACGACGAGCATCCGGGTGGCGGGGTCGATCCGCTTGCCGCGCAGCAGCTCGGCGGCCACGCGCAGGTCCTCGATCCGGCCGTTGGTGCACGACCCGAGGAAGACGGTGTCGACGGCGATCTCGCGCAGCGGCGTGCCGGGGGTCAGCCCCATGTAGGCCAGCGCGCCCTCGACGTCACGACGCTCGTTCTCGTCGGCGACGTCGGCCGGGTCGGGCACCCGCCCGGCGATCGGCAGCCCCTGGCCGGGGTTGGTGCCCCAGGTGACGAACGGGGTGAGCGACGCCGCGTCGATGTGCACCTCGCGGTCGAAGACGGCGCCCTCGTCGGTGCGCAGCGTCGACCAGTACTCGACGGCGGCGTCCCAGTCGGCACCCTGCGGCGCGTGCGGCCTGCCCTGCAGGAACTCGAAGGTGGTCCGGTCCGGTGCGATCAGCCCCGCCTTGGCGCCGGCCTCGATCGACATGTTGCAGATGGTCATCCGCGCCTCCATCGACATCTTCTCGATGGCGCTGCCGCGGTACTCGATGACGTGGCCCTGGCCGCCGCCGGTGCCGATCTGCGCGATCACGGCGAGGATGACGTCCTTCGCGGAGACGCCCGGGGGCAGCTCGCCGTCGACGGTGACCGCCATCTGCTTCGGCCGGTACTGCGGCAGGGTCTGGGTGGCCAGCACGTGCTCGACCTCGCTGGTGCCGATGCCGAAGGCCAGCGCGCCGAAGGCGCCGTGGGTCGAGGTGTGGCTGTCGCCGCAGACGATGGTCGTGCCGGGCTGGGTGAGCCCCAGCTGCGGGCCGATGACGTGCACGATGCCCTGGTCCCGGTCGCCCATCGGTGCGAGTCGGATGCCGAACTCCGCGGCGTTGCGGCGCAGCGCCTCCACCTGGGCGCGGCTCACCGGGTCGGCGATGGGGGCGAGGATGTCCAGGGTGGGGACGTTGTGGTCCTCGGTCGCCATCGTGAGGTCGGGACGGCGCACCCGGCGCCCGGCGGCCCGCAGCCCGTCGAAGGCCTGCGGGCTGGTGACCTCGTGCACGAGGTGCAGGTCGATGTAGAGCAGGTCGGGCTCGCCCTCGGTGCTGCGCACGACGTGGGCGTCGTAGACCTTCTCGGCCAGGGTCTTGGGCACTGCGCGGTCCCTCCGGGGAGCGGGTGAGGTTGGCTTCCCATCCAGTGAGATGCCAGTATTGCTGTGTGGGACAGCCTAACCCCGTAGCCGTCTTGGACAAAGCAGTGGCGATCCTCCGCACGGTGGCCGACGAGCCGGCCACCCTCGCCGAGCTCGTCGCGCGCACCGGCCTGCCACGGGCGACCGCGCACCGGCTGGCCGTGGCCCTGGAGGGGCACCGGCTGGTCCGGCGCACCGAGGCCGGGGCCTGGGTGCCCGGTCCGGGCCTGGCCGAGCTCGGGCGCACCGGCGCCGACCTCGCGGAGATCGCCGGCCGGCACCTGGCTGCGCTGCGCGACGGGAGCGGGGAGAGCGCGCAGTTCTACGTGCGCGAGGGTGGCGTGCGCGTCTGCATCGCGGCCGCCGAGCGGACCCACGGCCTGCGCGACACCGTGCCGGTCGGCGCCCGGCTGCCGATGACGGCGGGCTCGGCGGCGCACGCTCTGCTCGCCTTCGCGCCCGCCGAGGAGGTGACGCCGCTGCTGCCCTCGGCGAGCTTCACCGCGCGGACGCTGCTCGACGTGCGCCGCCGCGGCTGGGCGCACAGCATCGCCGAGCGGGAGCCCGGGGTGGCCTCGCTGTCGGCCCCGGTGCGCGATGCCACGGGCGGCGTCCTGGGAGCGGTGTCGATCAGCGGCCCGGTCGAGCGGCTGGGCCGCCGTCCGTCCCCCGAGGTGGTCAGCGCGGTGCTCGAGGCCGCCGGGGCGATCGGCCGCGCCGCCCGCTGAGCGCAAGGGGCCGACCAACTGCCCTTCCCGCCGCCCGGTGACGGGCGTACACACCGGCCATGACGACCGCAGCGCGCACCACGCAGCGCACCGCCGGGCTGCCCGACCTCGGCCACGCCCGCATCGCCGGACCGGGCGAGGGCATCGGGCTGGACGAGCTGGCGCTGGCCACCCGGAACCACGGCCTGCCGTTGGAGGCGCTGCGTTCCGACGTGACGCCGCCGGGCCTGCACTACGTGCTCACCCACTACGACATCCCCGCGATCGACCCGCGGGACTGGCGGCTGGCGGTCACCGGGGCCGTCGACCGGCCGCTCACCGCCGACCTGACCGCGCTGCGGGCACGGCCGTCGGTGACCTCGCGGGTGACGCTGGAGTGCGCCGGCAACGGCCGCGCCCGGTTGGACCCGCGGCCGGTGAGCCAGCCGTGGCTGCTCGAGGCGGTCGGCACGGCCGCCTGGACCGGCACCCCCCTGGCCGGGCTCCTCGCCGAGGCGGGGGGCTCGCCGCGCGCCGTCGACGTGGTCGTCACCGGGGCCGACCACGGGGTGGAGCGCGGCGTCGAGCAGGACTACGCGCGGGCGCTGCCCCTCGCCGAGGCGCTGCGGCCCGACGTGCTGCTGGCCTGGCAGATGGACGGTGCCGACCTGCCGCCGCAGCACGGGGCACCGCTGCGGCTGGTCGTCCCGGGCTGGTACGGCATGGCGCACGTGAAGTGGGTGACCCGCATCGAGGTGCTGGAGCACCCGTTCGAGGGCTTCCAGAACGCGACCGCCTACCGGCTGCAGGCCGATCGCGGCGACCCCGGCGAGCCGGTGACGCGGATCCGGCCTCGCGCGCTGGTCGCCCCGCCCGGTTTCCCCGACTTCATGACCCGCGAGCGGTTCGTCCGACCCGGCACCGTCGTCCTCACCGGCCGCGCCTGGTCGGGCCGCGCGCCGGTGACCGCCGTCGAGGTCAGCACCGACGGCGGGCACACCTGGGCCGACGCCGACCTCGCGCCGGCCGACCCGGCGCACCCCTACGCCTGGCGGGCCTGGTCCTCCCCGTGGACGGCGGCCCCCGGCCGGCACGAACTGGTCGTGCGCGCCACCGACGAGGCCGGCGCCCAGCCGCTCGAGCAGGAGTGGAACCGCCAGGGTCTGGCCAACAACCTGGTCCAGCGGGTGCCGGTGACCGTCCTCGAGGGCTGAGCGCGCGGGTGCCGCGTCGTGGCCCGGGGCCGCGCCGGAGCGGTCGGGCACGGACCCGGGCCGGACGCGATGCCGACGTCCGACCGCACCGCGTCGTCCCCGGTGCAGAGCCGGGGCCCGGACCCTCCGTCGTCTCCCGAGGACGGGTTCAGCTCAGCCGGCGGGCCCCCGGGGACGGCACGGCGAGGGAGGTCCGGGGCGCGCGGAACCCCTCGTCCCGGAACCGCCGGGTGATCACCTCGGTCACCCGGTCGACGGACCCCGCCTCGACCAGCACGATCGCGCTGCCGCCGAAGCCGCCGCCGACCATGCGGGCCCCGGCGGCGCCGGCACCGACGGCCGCCTCGACGCACGCGTCGAGCTCCGGCGTGGAGATCTGGAAGTCCTCGCGCAGCGAGGCGTGCCCGGCGGTGAGCACCGGGCCGACCGCGTGCGGGTCGCCGGCGCCGCGCAGCAGGTCGACGACCTCGAGCACGCGGGCGTCCTCGGTGACCACGTGGCGGGCGCGGCGCAGCAGGACGGCGCCGTCGTCGGTGCCGTCGGCCAGCGGCGCCAGGGCCGCGACGCCGGGGACGTCGCGCAGCGCGGTGACGCCGAGTCGCTCGGCGGCTCGTTCGCACTCCCGCCGGCGGTCGCCGTAGCCGCCGCCGGCGTGCGAGTGCGTCGTCCCCGTGTCGACGACGAGCAGGACCAGCCCGGCCGCCTCGAGGTCGAGCGGAACCTGCTCGGTGCTGCGGTCGCGGGTGTCGAGGAACAGCGCGTGCCCGGCGGTGCACAGCAGCGAGGCCGACTGGTCGAGGATGCCGGTGGGCGCGCCGACGAAGTCGTTCTCCGCCGACCGGGCGACGTCGACCAGGTCGGCGACGGCCAGCTCCGGGGCGGCCAGGTCGCGCAGGGCCAGTGCCACCGAGCACGACAGCGCCGCCGACGACGACAGCCCCATGCCCGCGGGCACGTCGCCGTCCACCAGCACGCTGAGCCCGCCGGGGACCCGGTCGCGGAGCGCGTGCACCACGCCGGCAGGGTAGCCCGCCCAGCCGCCCGGGTTCCCCGGCGCGAGGTCGGCCAGCTCCAGCTCCACCCGCCGGTCCGGGTGCTGCGCGGACACGAGCGCGACCCGGCCGTCGGCGCGGCGGGCGACCGCTGCGCGGGTGGTCTGCGCCAGCGCCACCGGCAGCACGAAGCCCTCGTTGTAGTCGGTGTGCTCGCCGATGACGTTGACCCGCCCCGGAGCCGCCCAGACCCCCTCGGGTGCGGCGTCGAACGCGGTGGCGAAGGCGGCCCGGGCTGCCGCGGCGAGCTCGGCGTCGGCGGTCACCGGGGCACCGTCACGTCCCGCAGCTGCGCGGCGACGTCCTCGGGGTCGGTGTCGCTGATGAACGCCCCCATGCCGGACTCCGACCCGGCCAGGTACTTCAGCTTGCCGGGAGCGCGGCGGAAGCTGAACAGCTGCAGGTGCAGCCACCAGTCCTCGCGTCCGCGCCGCACGGGGGCCTGGTTCCACGCGGCGATGTAGTTCATCGGCTCGTCGAAGCGGTGCGCGAAGCGGCCGAGCGCGTCGCGCAGCAGCCGGGCGAGGGAGTCGCGCTCCTCGCCGGTCAGCGCGGGCAGGTCGGGCACCCGGCGGTGCGGGAACAGCTGCAGCTCGTACGGCCAGCGGGCGGCGGCGGGCACGAACGCCGTCCAGTGCTCGTCGGTCGCCACCACGCGGGGACCGCCGCGCTCGGCGGCGACGACGTCGGCGAACAGGTCGCCTCCGGTCGCCGCGCGGTGCCGCTCGACCGAGGCCAGCAGCCGCTGCACCCGCGCCGGGAGGTACGGGTAGCCGTAGACCTGCCCGTGCGGGTGGCCCAGGGTCACCCCGATCTCCTCGCCGTGGTTCTCGAACGGGAAGACGTACTCGATGCCGTCGACGACCGACAGGGCCTCGGTCCGGTCGGCCCACACGTCGACCAGCAGCCGCAGGCGCTCGGGGTCGAGGTCGGCCGGCGCACGGTCGTGGTCGCTGGTGAAGACGACGACCTCGCAGCGGCCGAACCCGGGTCGCCGGTCGGCATGGGGCGCGCCGGGGGCGGTCGGCGGCACGTCGGCGTGCACGGCGGTGGCCAGGGAGGGGAAGCGGTTCTCGAAGACGACGACCTGGTAGTCGGCCTCCGGCACCTCGGTCGGCGGGCGGCCGGGCCGGGTCGGGCACAGCGGGCACTCGTCGGCCGGCGGCAGGAACGTGCGCGACTGCCGGTGGGAGGCGAAGACGACCCATTCCCCGAGCAGCGCGTCCCAGCGCAGCTGCGAGTGGGTGCTCACCGGGGGCAGGTCGCGGGTGTCCTCGGCGTCGTGACCGGCCGGGGAGCCGTCGACGTCGTAGTAGACGATCTCCCGGCCGTCGGCCAGCCGACGACTCGTCCGGATCACGGCGGTACCCGCCCTCCTGCTGCCCCGGCGGGGCGGCGCCGTGGGACGACGCTAGTCCGGCGGTCCGGCGGTCGCCCGTGCAGGTCCGGCCGGCGCGGACCCGCAACGGCGAGAGCCCCCGGCCGGTGACCGGGGGCTCTCGCGCGCGTAGCCCCGAAGGGATTCGAACCCTCGCTACCGCCGTGAGAGGGCGGCGTCCTGGGCCGCTAGACGACGGGGCCGTGCACACCCATGCTGCCACGCCCCGCAGCGGCACCGGCAGCCGGGTCCCCCTCCCCCGGGAAACGGCGAGAGCCCCCGGTCGGTGACCGGGGGCTCTCGCGTGCGTAGCCCCGAAGGGATTCGAACCCTCGCTACCGCCGTGAGAGGGCGGCGTCCTGGGCCGCTAGACGACGGGGCCGTGCGGTGGTGCCGAGAGCGTCTCCGCCGGAGCGGACCGCTCTCGCTGGGGTACCAGGACTCGAACCTAGACTAACGGAACCAGAAACCGTCGGGCTGCCAATTACCCCATACCCCAAGGGTCGTGCACGCCTCGCGGCGCGGGGACAACCATACCCGACGCCCCGAGGGGGCCGGCGCACCCCCCTCAGCGAGGCGCGGCGGCCGCCCACGGCCGGAGGTCCTGCGCCGCGGTGCGGGTCCCGGGTGGCCGCCTCGCCGCCGACCGGCGCACCAGCAGCACGAACGCGGCCATCGCCAGGACGTCGAGGACCACGATCAGCAGGCCGGCCCAGCCGGTCACCGTGGCATCGGTCTCCACCCCCTCGCCCAGGGCTCCGGCGAGGACGAACACCAGCACGTTGTTGACGGCGTGCAGCACGATCGCCGCCTCCAGGCCCCCGGTCAGCCAGACCACTGCCGAGGCGGCGAGTCCGAAGGCGAACCGGTCGAGGAACAGCAGGAAGTCCCCGGGCACGTGCGCCACGGAGAACAGCGTCGCGGTGATCACGGCGGCCACCAGCGCGCCGGCCCGTTCCCGCCCGACCCACGCCGCGATCGCCTGGCTGAGGTACCCGCGGAAGACGTACTCCTCCGCCGCCGACTGCAGTGGCGTGGTCAGGACGACGACGAGCAGCAGCCCGGCGAACGAGCGGGTGGGCCCGGCGACCGCGAGGCCGTCGTCCAGCGCCAGACCGAGCGCGACCTGCACGCCGATGCCCACCCCGAGCGTCGCCAGCGCCAGCGGCACGTAGCGGCGCACCAGGTCCCAGCGCAGCCGGCCGAGCACCGAGGACGACGAGCCGATCCGCATCGAGTGGGCGGCCACCCACGCCAGCCACACCACGGGGATCGCCACGGCCAGGCTGACGTTGGTGACCAGCAGCACCCACGGGTCGGCGAGGTCGGCGAACTCCAGGTCGACGGTGCTGCGGGTGACCAGGCCGACCGCCCCGACGAGGACGACCGCGACGGCGACGACGGCGTAGACCACGGCGAAGAGGAGCAGCCCGAGCAGCGGGCGCCACCAGCGCCAGGTCCGTGTGCGCATCATCTGCAGGAACGACGTCGGCACGTCGTGCGGGAGCGGCGGGGGCAGCGCCCAGGGTGGCGGCCCCCACCCGGGATGCCCCCAGGGAGGCGGCCCGCCGCCGGGCTGCCAGGCCGGCGGCCCCCCGCCCTGCGGCCCCCAGGCCGGCGGCCCCCCGCCCTGCGGCCCCCAGGCCGGCGGGGCGCCTCCGGGCGGTGGCCCGCCGGGTGGGGGCCCGGGGAGGTGGGTGTGCGGCCCGGGGGGCATGGGCACGGGCCCCAGCGGCCAGGGGACCGGCCCGGCGGCGCCGTGCGGCAGCGGCGGGTGCAGGCCGGGCAGGGCACCGGGCACCCGCGGCGGCGCCCCGTAGGGCGCCGTGGGAGGCGGCCCGGTGTAGGGCGCGCCGTCGTCCGCCTCGCCGTCCACCGGCCCACCGGCCCACGTCATGCCGCCACCTCAGCCCGTGGCGGCCCGGGCCGTGGCCAGCCGGGCGAGCGTGCGGTCGCGCCCCAGCAGCTCGATCGACTCGTACAGCGGCGGGGAGACCGTCCGGCCGCTGACGGCGACCCGGACCGGCCCGAACGCCTGGCGTGGCTTGCGCCCCAGCCCGTCGACCAGCGCGGCCTTCAGCGCGCCCTCGATGGCCGCGGTCGACCAGTCGCCGAGGTCGGCGAGCGCCGAGGTGGCCGCGTCGAGCACCTCGGCGGCGTCGGCGCCGGCCAGCTGCTTGGCGGCCGCGGCCGGGTCGATCTCGACGTCGTCGGTGAAGAGGAACGCGAGCAGCCCGACCGCGTCGGAGAGCACGACCATGCGCTCCTGGGCCAGGGGCGCGATCGCCCGCAGCACCCGGTCCTGCTCGGCGGTGGGCGGATCGGCGACCAGCCCCGCCGCGGCGAGGAACGGCCGGACCCGGTCGAGGAACTCCTCGGCCGGCAGCGCGCGCAGGTGGGTGGCGTTGATCGCCTCGGCCTTCTTGAGGTCGAACCGAGCCGGGTTGGCACTGACCCGGGTGACGTCGAAGGCCTCGACCATCTCCGCGGTGGAGAAGACGTCGCGGTCGTCGGCGATCGCCCAGCCCAGCAGCGCGAGGTAGTTGGCGAACCCCTCGGGCAGGAAACCGCGTTCGCGGTAGACGTCGACGTTGGACTGCGGATCGCGCTTGGAGAGCTTCCTGCTCCCCTCACCGGTGACGTAGGGCAGGTGCCCGAACCGGGGGGTGCCCTGCGCGACGCCGATGTCGGTGAGCGCCCGGTACAGGGCTATCTGGCGGGGGGTGGAGGGCAGCAGGTCCTCGCCGCGCAGCACGTCGGTGATCTGCATGAGGGCGTCGTCGACCGGGTTGACGAACGGGTACAGCGGCGCCCCGTTGCCGCGGACGAGCACGAAGTCCGGCACGGACCCGGCGGCGAAGCGCACCTCGCCGCGGACCAGGTCGGTCCAGGTGAGGTCCTCGTCGGGCATCCGCAGCCGCAGCACCGGCGAGCGGCCCTCGTCGCGGAAGGCCTGCTTCTGGGCGTCGGTGAGGAACCGGTCGGCGTTGTCGTAGCCGAGCTTGGGGTCCTGGCCCGCGGCCAGGCGGCGGGCGTCGACCTCCTCGTTGGTGGAGAAGGACTCGTAGGCGTGCCCTGCGGCCAGCAGCTCCGCCGCGACCTCGCGGTAGACGTCGGACCGCTCCGACTGCCGGTAGGGCCCGTGCGGCCCGCCGACCTCCGGGCCCTCGTCCCAGTCCAGCCCCAGCCAGCGCAGGCAGTCCAGCAGGTGGCGGTAGGACTCCTCGGAGTCCCGGGCGGCGTCGGTGTCCTCGATGCGGAACACGAACGTGCCACCGGTGTGCCGGGCGTGCGCCCAGTTGAACAGCGCGGTCCGCAGCAGGCCGACGTGCACCGTGCCCGTCGGCGACGGGCAGAAACGGGTGCGCACGCCCGTCACCGGGCGCCGCCGGCGGTGGAGACGGTGTCGGCCCCGGACACGGTGCTGGCCAGCGTGCCCAGCCCCTCGATGGACACCTCGACGCGCTGGCCCGGGGCGATCGGACCCACCCCCGAGGGGGTCCCGGTGAGGACGACGTCGCCGGGCAGCAGCGTCATCACGCGGGAGATGTAGGAGACCAGCGTCGGCACATCGAACAGCAGCTGGCTGGTGCGGCCCTGCTGGCGCAGCTCGCCGTCGACGGTGCACGTGACCTCGAGGTCGGCGGGGTCCTTGCCGATGCCGGGCAGGTCGGTCTCGATCCACGGGCCCAGCGGGCAGAACGAGTCGAAGCCCTTGGCCCGGGTCCACTGGCCGTCGCTGCGCTGCATGTCCCGCTCGGTCACGTCGTTGCCGATCGTGTAGCCGAAGATGCTGGCCGGCACCTGCTCCGGGCTCACGTTGCGGGCACCGCGCGCGCCGATCACGACGGCGAGCTCGGCCTCGTGGTGGACGTTGGCGCTGCCCGGCGGGATGCGGATGGCGTCGCCCGGGCCGATCACCGAGGTCGAGGGCTTGAGGAACAGCAAGGGCTCCTTCGGCGCGTCGCCGGTCCTCATCTCCGCCACGTGCGCGGCGTAGTTCTTGCCGACGCAGACCACCTTGCTCGGCAGGATCGGCGAGAGCAGCCGGATGTCGGCCTGCGGGAACCGCTGCCCGGTGAAGGAGATGGAGCCGAACGGGTGACCCTCGATCTGGGCGACCTGGCCGTCCCCGTCGAGGACGCCGAAGGACATGCCCGAGGGCGAGGCGAAACGGACGATGCGCACACGTCGAGGCTACTGACCCTCTCCGCCGGGCCGCGCCGGCGGCGGACCCCTACGGTCGGGTGCATGGCCTGCCGCCTGTCCGAGATCGTCGTCGACTCGCGCGACCCCGAGGCCCTCGCGGCCTGGTGGGCGCGGGTGCTCGGCTACCGCGTCCTGTCGCGGGACGACGACGGCGCGGTGGAGATCGGCCCCGAGGCCGGCTTCGGCGGGCCGGCGCCCACGCTGGTGTTCGCGCCGGTGGCCGATCCGGTGGCGGCCAGGCCGCGCCTGCACCTGGACGTGAACCCGACCGACCGCGACCAGGAAGAGGAGCTGCAGCGGCTCCTGGCACTGGGCGCCACGCCCACCGACGTCGGGCAGACCGGGGAGGAGAGCTGGCACGTGCTCGCCGACCCGGAGGGCAACGCCTTCTGCCTGCTCCGCACACGACTGGAGGAGAGACCGTGATCGTCATCGTCGTGAAGTTCCCCGTCCGCCCCGAGCGCATCGAGGAGTGGACGTCGCTGGCCCGCGACTACGCGACGGCCGTGAACGCCGAGGAGGGCAGCGTCTTCTTCGAGTGGTCGCGCAGTCTGGAGGACCCGGACACCTTCGTCTGCATCGAGGGCTTCCGGGACGCCGACGCGGGCGGGTCGCACGTGGGCACCGACCACTTCAAGCGGTTCGTCGACGTCGCCCCGGACCTGGTCAGCGCCCAGCCGCAGATCATCTACATCGACGCGCCCGACGTCAGCGGGTTCGGCCCGATGGGTGAGATCCAGCCCCGCGGCTGATTCCTCCGGGCCGGCCCTGGACATCGTGCGCGGAGGTGCAGCCAGAGGGGACCGCGCTGCACCTCAGCGCCCGCTGTCGAGGCCCAGGAGCCGGCGCCGGGCTCGGTACACCGCGAGGACGTCGCGCCGGCACGCCGTCGGCTCGGCCGTGAGCCGGCGGAAGCCGTAGCGGAGGGTCTGCCAGCCCGTGGTCGCTACGAGGGAGTCGCGGCGGATGTCGTCCTCGCGCTGCCTGCGCGATCCGTGCCAGGCGGCGCCGTCGAGTTCGACGGCGAGCATCGCGTCCTCGTAGGCGACGTCGAGGACGAACGTCTCGCCGCCGACCCGGATAGGGCGCTGCTGCACGAACGGCGGCATGCCGGGGGTGCGCAGGACCTCGAGGACGCCCCAGATCTCCAGCTCGCTGCGGCACCCGTCGGCGAGCAGGCCGACCACGGTCGCCAGCTCCGCCCGGCCTCGCAGCCGGGTGCTGCGCCCCAGCTCGAACGCCAGGTCCGCCGGCCGGCACATCCGGTTCCGGACGGCGGTGATGGCCGCCGCGCGCACGTCGCTGCGCGGCGGCGGCCCCGGTGCACCCCAGGCGTCCACCACCGCGCGCTCGACCGAGGTCACCGGCAGTCCCTCGACCCGGTGTCGATCCGCGTACGCCAGGGAGTTGCGGTGCAGCACCACACCGGCCGACCCGCGGGCGCTGCGGCAGTCCTCGACCGTGACGTGCACCGGCCCGGCGGGCGGTGGGAGGAGCCCCCAGAGCGCGAGCGCCGTGCCGTGGCTCGCGGCACCGCCCCGCCCGGACAGCGCCGCGGCCACCCGGACCCGCCACCGGCCTGCCGCCGCGGG
This sequence comes from Trujillonella humicola, assembly GCF_046233715.1. NCBI lineage: Bacteria > Bacillati > Actinomycetota > Actinomycetes > Geodermatophilales > Geodermatophilaceae > Trujillonella > Trujillonella humicola. Next base: position 44,141 of record NZ_JBJNRJ010000009.1, read on the forward strand.
CGTGGCCAGGACCCCCGGCTGCAGTCGCACCAGCCTGCCGCCCGTCACCCAGCTCGACAGCGTCCGGGCGCTGATCCGCTCGAGCAGCTGCGCCCGGGTCGCCCACCCGGCCGGTCCGACGACGGCGTCCACGTCCACCCGACGGACCTTCGTGGTACCGGTCCACTTCGGGGAGGCATCGCCACGATCTGTGGACACGACCCGACGTCGTGCGCGCGGGTGCAGGGATCAGCGGTCGAACCGCACCTGCGCGCACGGTGTCGGGTACTCCGGTCAGCGGTGACGAACTGCGTAGGTCAGCGCGTCGACCAGGGCGTGCCAGCTGGCCTCGACGACGTTGTCGTGCACGCCGACCGTGGTCCACTCCCCCGCGCCGTCGGTGGTGTCGATGAGCACCCGGGTGCGGGCGCTGGTACCGCCCCTCCAGCCGAGGATGCGGACCTTGTAGTCCGCCAGCTCCACCCCGGCCAGCTCCGGGTACCGGCCGACCAGCGCCTGGCGCAGGGCGACGTCGAGCGCGTTGACCGGGCCGTTGCCCTCGGCGGTGGAGATGATCCGCTGCGTCGTCCCGTCCTCGTTGGGGACGTGCACCTTGACCGTGGCCTCGCCGACCACCAGGCCGTTGCCCCAGTGCTCGACGGTCGCCCGGTAGCTCTCCAGCTCGAACAGCGGCGGGGCGGCGTCGGGCAGCTGGGAGCGCAGCAGCAGCTCGAAGCTGGCGTCGGCGGCCTCGAACGACCAGCCGTCGGCCTCCAGGACCTTGACCTGGTCCACGACGCGGCCGATGGCGTCGGCCTGCCCGGCGAGGTCGACGCCGAGCTCGCGGCCCTTGAGCTCCACCGAGGCCCGGCCGGCCATCTCGGTCACCAGGATCCGCATGTCGTTGCCGACGACGGCCGGGTCCAGGTGGTTGTACAGCTCGGGGCTGACCTTGATCGCGCTGGCGTGCAGGCCGGCCTTGTGCGCGAACGCCGAGGCCCCGACGAAGGGCTGGTGGTCGTCGGGGGCGATGTTGGCGAGCTCGGCGATCGCGTGGCTGACCCGCTGCAGCTCCGGCAGGCACGGGGCCGGGACGACCGGCAGGCCCATCTTGGTGACCAGGTTGGCGATCAGCTGGAAGGTGTCGGCGTTGCCGGCCCGTTCCCCGTAGCCGTTGGCGGTGCCCTGCACGTGGGTGACGCCGGCCTCGACCGCGGCGAGGGTGTTGGCGACCGCGCAGCCGGTGTCGTTCTGGCAGTGGATGCCGAGCCTGCCGGCGGTGCGGGCGCGGACGTCGGCCACCACCCGGCCGACGGTCATCGGCAGCATGCCGCCGTTGGTGTCGCACAGGACCCCGACCTCCGCGCCGGCCGCGAACGCCGTCTGCAGGACCTGCACCCCGTAGCCAGGATCGGCGGCGTACCCGTCGAAGAAGTGCTCGCAGTCGACGAACACCCGCCGGCCGTGGGCGACGAGGTGGGCGACGGTGTCGGCGACCATCGCGAGGTTCTCCTCGAGCGTGGTGCGCAGCGCCTCGCGGACGTGCCGGACGTCGGACTTGGCCACCAGGCACACCACCGGGGTCTGCGCCTCCAGCAGCGCGGCCACCTGCGGGTCGTCCTCGACGCGGACGCCGGCGCGGCGGGTGCTGCCGAACGCGACCAGCACCGCGTGCTGCAGCTGCAGCTCGGAGCGGGCGCGGGCGAAGAACTCCGTGTCCTTGGGCAGCGCGCCGGGCCAGCCACCCTCGATGTAGCCGACGCCGATCTCGTCGAGCAGCCGCGCCACGGCCAGCTTGTCGGCGACGGAGTAGCTCACGCCCTCCCGCTGGGCACCGTCGCGCAGCGTGGTGTCGAAGACGTGGAAGTCGGCAGCGGTGGGCATGGGGGCTCCTGCGGAACTGGATTCGGCCCGGACACGAAAAAGACCTCCCGGGTAGGGGAGGTCTGCGCGCAGTCGGGGTGGGACTGCGCGCTAGTCGATAATCGCGATGTCGAGGATCGCGACGGCGGTGCGGGACATCACCGGGGAGTAAAGCACACCACCGGTGCGGGCCGGTCCGGGCCGCCGGGCGGTGGAGGCGGCACGCGGGACGGCGTCCCCGCGACCGCGGGGACTCGCCGCCTCGACGGCCGTCCCGGTCCCGTGGCGCCCCGGCGTCAGCCGGAGGCGAGCGCCGCGAGGCGGTCGCCGACCTCCTGGGTGCGGATGGGGGCCTGCGGGTCGCGGGTGGACAGGTCGAAGGCGACCGCCGCGTTGACCTTCCGGGCCTGGTCGCCGCGGCCCAGGTGCTCGAGCAGGAGCCCCACCGAGAGCACGGTCGCGGTCGGGTCGGCGACGCCGGTCCCCGCGATGTCGGGCGCCGAGCCGTGCACCGGCTCGAACATGCTCGGGTTGGTGCCCGAGGCGTCGAGGTTGCCGCTGGCCGCCAGGCCGATGCCGCCGGTGACGGCGGCGGCCAGGTCGGTGACGATGTCGCCGAAGAGGTTGTCGGTGACGATGACGTCGAAGCGGCCGGGATCGGTGACGAAGAACATCGTCGCCGCGTCCACGTGCTGGTAGGCGACGGCGACCTCGGGGAACTCGGCCGAGACCTCCTCGACCGTCCGCGACCACAGCGACCCGGCGTGGGTGAGCACGTTGGTCTTGTGGATCAGGGTCAGGTGCTTGCGCGGGCGGGCCACGGCGCGCTCGAAGGCGTACCGGACGACGCGCTCGACGCCGAAGGCGGTGTTGAGGCTGACCTCGGTGGCCACCTCGTGCGGGGTGTCGCGGCGCAGCACGCCGCCGTTGCCCACGTAGGGACCCTCGGTGCCCTCGCGGACGCACAGCATGTCGATCTCGCCGGGCGCGGCCAGCGGGCTGCGGACGCCGTCGAACAGCCGCGCGGGGCGCAGGTTGACGTGGTGGTCGAGCTCGAAGCGCAGCCGCAGGAGCAGCCCGCGCTCGAGGATGCCCGGCGGGACGCCGGGGTCGCCGATCGCGCCGAGCAGGATCGCGTCGTGCTGGCGCAGCTCGTCGAGCACGGTGTCGGGCAGCAGCTCGCCGGTGCGCTGCCAGCGCGCGGCCCCGAGGTCGTAGGGGGTCGTCTCGACGTCGGGGACGACCTCCCCGAGCACCTTCAACCCCTCGGCCACGACCTCCGGTCCGATGCCGTCTCCCGCGATCACTGCCAGGCGCATGGGGGTGGACCCTAGCCGGATGCCCTCGCGGCCCTGCGTCACAGGTCGGCGGCGCGGGCCTCCCGGGCCCCGATCGCGCGGGCGATGTCGGCGAGCAGGTCCGCCGGCACCGGGCTGTCCACGGTGACCACCATGAGCGCTTCACCGCCGCGAGTGGTGCGGCTGACCTGGGCGCCGGCGATGTTCACGCCGGCACGGCCGAGCGCCGCACCGACGGTGCCGACCACGCCGGGCCGGTCGGTGTAGACGAAGAAGAGCAGGTGGCCGGCCAGGTCGAGGTCGATGGCGAAGCCGTCGATCTCGGTCAGCTTGGGGACCTGGCTCTTGCCGAACAGCGTCCCGGAGACGGTGACCTCGGCGCCGTCGGCCATCGCGCCCCGGACGCGGACCAGGTTGCGGTAGTCGGGGCTCTCCAGGTCGCGGGTGAGCGACACCTCCAGGCCGCGCTGCCGGGCCAGCAGCGGCGCGTTGACGTAGGTGACCTGGTCCTCGACGACGTCGGTGAAGACGCCCTTGAGGACGGCGAGCTGCAGGACCGAGACGTCGAACTCGGCGAGCCGGCCGCGCACGTCCACCGTCACCGACTGGGCCAGACCCCCGGCGACGGCGCCGAAGACCGTGCCCAGCCGCTCGGCCAGGGGCAGGCCGGGCCGGACGTCCTCGGCCACGACGCCACCGGCCTGCACGTTGACCGCATCGGGCACGAACTCGCCCTGCAGCGCCAGGCGGACCGAGTGCGCGACCGCCGTCCCCGCCTTGTCCTGGGCCTCCGTGGTCGAGGCACCCAGGTGCGGGGTGACGACGGTGTTGGCCAGCCGGAACAGCGGGCTGTCGGTGGCCGGCTCGGAGTCGAACACGTCGAGACCGGCCGCCCGGACCTGCCCCGAGCGCAGGGCATCGGCCAGTGCCTCCTCGTCGACCAGCCCGCCGCGGGCCGCGTTGACGAGGATCACGCCGCGCTTGGCAACGGCGAGCTCCGCGGCGCCGATCAGCCCGACGGTCTCGGGGGTCCTCGGCAGGTGGACGGTGATGAAGTCGGACTCGCGGAGCAGTTCCTCCAGCGACACCAGCCGGACGCCGAGCTGCGCGGCCCGGCCGGGCTGGATGTAGGGGTCGTGGGCGATCAGCGTCGTCCCGAACGCGGCGAGCCGCTGGGCCACCAGGACGCCGATCCGGCCCAGGCCCACCACGCCGACGGTCTTGCCGGAGACCTCGACGCCCATGAACCGGGAGCGTTCCCAGGAGCCTGCGCGCAGGGAGGCGTCGGCCGCCGGGATCTGCCGGGCGGCGGCGAGCAGCAGGGCGACGGCGTGCTCGGCGGCGCTCGCGACGTTCGAGGTGGGCGCGTTGACCACCAGGACGCCGCGCTCGGTGGCCGCGGCGACGTCCACATTGTCCAGCCCGATCCCGGCGCGGGCCACCACCCGCAGCCGCGGGGCGGCGGCCAGCGCCTCGCGGTCGATCCGCGTGGCACTGCGGACCAGCACCGCGTCGGCGTCGGCGAGCGCCGGCAGGAGGGCCGCCCGGTCGGCGCCGTCGACCGTGCGGATCTCGACGTCGGGCCCCAGGACCTCCAGCACGCCGGGGGCCAGCACCTCGGCGATGAGGACGACGGGCGCGGCGCCGTCAGCAGCGGTCACAGCGCCCGAGCCTAGGACCAGCGGACATCCCGCGCGGGTCCTTGCCCGGGAGCCCGCCGCGGGTGAGGGTGGCCGCAGACCGTCGGCACGGCCGGCGCCGATGGGAGGACCGAGTGAGCAGCCAGGGCGAGGACGGGCGTGGCGAGGGCCAGCGCCCCGGGGAGACGTCCCCCGGTGAGCAGGGGTACGGCCAGCAGGGCTACGGCCAGCAGGGGTCCGAGCAGCAGGGCTACGGCCGGCCCGCCTACGGCCAGCCCGCCTACGGCCAGCAGGGGTCCGACCAGCAGGGCTACGGCCAGCAGAGCTACGGCCAGCAGGGCTACGGCCAGCAGGGCTACGGGCAGCAGAGCTACGGCCAGCAGGGCTACGGCCAGCAGGGGTCCGACCAGCAGAGCTACGGCCAGCCGTCGTACGGGCAGGGGTCCGCTGTCTCCCCGTACGAGCAGCAGCAGTACGGGACGGCCGCGTACGGGCAGCAGTACGCCGCTTCGCCCTACGGTCCGTACGGCGGGTACGGCGGCGAGGTGTCCCGCCCGGGTGGCGTGGTGACCGCCGCCGTCCTGGGGTTCATCTGGGGCGCGCTGGGCGTCCTGGTGACGATCAGCTTCTTCGCGGTCGCGGCGGTCGCGACCGGGAACCGGGACGAGGCCGAGGACGTGCTGCCGGGGCTCGGCGACTTCCTCGGCGCAGCGGCCGGCGTCTTCTTCGCCTTCGGCGCGCTCGCGCTGGCCTGGGCGGTCGTCACCATCTGGGGCTCGGTGTGGGCCCTGACCGGCCGGAGCCGGGTGATGCTGATCGTGGCCGGATCCATCGCGATCGCCTTCACCGGGCTGGTGTTCTTCGCCGGCCTCGGCTCCGCCCAGGACGAGGGCGCGGGCGGGGCGGTGCTGGGTCTGATCGGCCTGGTGGTCTCGATCCTCATCGTGGTGCTGCTGTCGAACCGGCAGGCCGGGGCGTGGTTCGCCGCGCAGCGTGCCCGACGCTCCCGGTGACGCGGCGGGAGGCCCCACCGGTGGGCTCCCGCCCCTAGGCTGCGCCGCCGACCCCGAGCCGCCGGGGCCACCGACCTCCAGGAGGAGAAGCAGCATGACCACCCCGACCCCACCGCCGTACGGCGACCCGCAGGGACAGCCCGGGTACGGCTCCCCGCAGCCCGGCTACGGCGCTCCGCAGCCGGGCTACGGCGCTCCGCAGCCCGGCTACGGGTCCGGCCCGCAGGGGTACGGCGGGCACGGCGCTCCCGCACAGCGCCCGGGTCAGGCGACCGCGGCCGCCATCGTGGCCATCGTCTGGGGGGCGCTCGGGGCCCTGTTCGGCCTGATCGTCATGCTGGCGGCGTTCGGCCTGGGTGCCGCGGTGGTGGGGCTGGTCGTGCTGCTCTCGCTGGCCGTCTCGGCAGCGCTGCTGTGGTCGGGCATCAAGGTGCTGCAGGGTGGCTCCCCGAAGCTGCTGCTGATGCTGACCTACGTGACGATCGGCATCAACGTGCTGTCCCTGATCGTGTCGTTGGCGCAGGACGGCGGGAACGCGGCGTCCAGCGTCCTCGGGTTCGTGATCCCGGGCATCGTCGTCGCGCTCCTGCTGCAGCCGCAGGTCAAGCAGTACTACGCGGCCCGCGGCCAGGCCTACTGACGCACACGGCTCGAGGCCCCCGCTGCTCGGTCGGGCAGCGGGGGCCTCGAGCCGTCCGGCGGCGTCAGTTGCGGGCGGCGGTGCCGGTGTAGTCGTCGGAGGCGGACACCCAGCTCATGAGGCCGCGCAGCTTGCGCCCGGTCTCCTCGATCGGGTGCGCCTCGGCCTCGGCCCGGCGGCGCGTGAAGTCCGGCGCCCCGGCGTCCTGGTCGGCGATGAACGCCGCGGCCCAGGAGCCGTCCTTGATCGCCGCGAGGACCTCGCCCATCGACTGCTTGACGCGGGCGTCGATGACCTTCGGGCCGGAGGTGTAGTCGCCGTACTCGGCGGTGTCGGAGACCGACCAGCGCTGCTTGGCGATGCCGCCCTCGTACATGAGGTCGACGATCAGCTTCAGCTCGTGCAGGCACTCGAAGTAGGCGACCTCGGGCTGGTAGCCGGCCTCGGTGAGGGTCTCGAACCCGGCGGTGATCAGCGCGCTGGCGCCACCGCAGAGCACGGCCTGCTCGCCGAACAGGTCGGTCTCGGTCTCCTCGGCGAAGGTCGTCCGGATGACGCCGGCGCGGGTCCCGCCGATGCCCTTGGCGTAGGACAGGGCGAGCTGCAGCGCGCTGCCGCTGGCGTCCTGCTCGACGGCGACCAGGCAGGGCACGCCCTTGCCGTCGGAGAACTCGCGGCGCACCAGGTGCCCGGGACCCTTCGGGGCGACCATCGCGACGTCGACACCGGCCGGGGGCTTGATGTAGCCGAACCGGATGTTGAAGCCGTGGCCGAAGAAGAGCGCGTCGCCGTCCTGCAGGTTCGGCTCGACCGACTCGGTGTACAGGTGACGCTGCACGTGGTCGGGCGCGAGGATCATGATCAGGTCGGCCTCGGCGGCGGCCTCGGAGGGGGTCACGACCCGCAGGCCCTCGGCCTCGGCCTTGGCCCGGCTCTTGCTGCCCTCGGGCAGCCCGACGCGGACGTCGACGCCCGAGTCGCGCAGCGACAGGGCGTGCGCGTGCCCCTGGCTGCCGTACCCGAGGACGGCGACGGTGCGCCCCTGGATGATCGACAGGTCGGCGTCGTCGTCGTAGAAGATCTCGGCGGCCATGCGGTACGTACTCCTTCGGTGGGTTCTCTGCGTGGACGAGTCGTGCTGGCCCCCGTGCAGGGGGTCCCCCGTCTAGGCGGTGCGGTCGACCGGGCGCAAGGTACCGGCGCCGGACATCGACCGCGGACCCCGGCCCAGGGCGACGGTGCCCGACTGGGCCATCTCCTTGATCCCGAGCGGGGCCAGGACGGCGAGCAGCGCCTGCAGCTTGTCCGGCGTCCCGGTCGCCTCGAGGGTCACGGTGTCGGTGTTCACGTCGATGACGCGGGCCCGGAAGAGGTCGGCGGTCTGCAGCACCTGGGTGCGGTCGGCCATGGGTGCGCGGACCTTGACCAGCAGCAGCTCGCGCTGGACGGCGGAGTCACCCTCGAGCTCCACGATCTTGATCACCTCGATCAGCTTGTTGAGCTGCTTGGTGATCTGCTCGAGCGGCGCGGACTCGGCGTCGACGACGATCGTCATGCGGGACAGGTCCGGGTTCTCGGTGGGCCCGACGGCGAGCGACTCGATGTTGAAGCCCCGGCGGCTGAACAGCGCCGAGACGCGGGCGAGGACGCCGGACTTGTTCTCGACGAGGACCGACAGGGTGTGGCGGGTCATGGCTGTCGTCTCCTAGACCTGGTCGTCGCCGAAGACCGGGCGCAGGTCGCGCGCGGCGAGGATGTCGTCGTTGCTGGCTCCCGCCGCGACCATCGGCCACACCTGGGCGTCGGCGCCGACGACGAAGTCGATGACGACGGGGGCGTCGGTGATCGCCATGGCCTTCTCGATCACGGCGTCGACGTCGTCCTTGGACTCGCAGCGCAGCCCCACGCAGCCCAGGGCCTCGGCGAGCGCGACGAAGTCGGGGATGCGGATCGGCTTGCGCTCACCCTTGTCGTCGACCGGGTGCAGCTTGGTGTTGGAGTAGCGGCCCTCGTAGAACAGCGTCTGCCACTGGCGGACCATGCCGAGGTTGCCGTTGTTGATGACGGCGACCTTGACCGGGATGCCCTCGATGGCGCAGGTGGCCAGCTCCTGGTTGGTCATCTGGAAGCAGCCGTCTCCGTCGATGGCCCACACCGTCGTCTCCGGGCGGCCGTACTTGGCGCCCATCGCGGCCGGGACGGCGTAGCCCATCGTCCCGAGGCCGCCGCTGTTGAGCCAGGTGCCGGGCTTCTCGTACCGGATGAACTGCGCGGCCCACATCTGGTGCTGGCCGACGCCGGAGGTGTAGATGGCGTCGGGGCCGGCGATGGCGCCGAGGCGCTCGATGACGTACTGCGGGGACAGCGAGCCGTCCTCGGGCCAGTCGTAGCCCAGCGGGTAGCGGCTGCGCCAGTCGTCGAGCTGCGCCCACCAGGCGGTCAGGTCGGGCGTGCGGCCGGCCTCGTGCTCGGCGCGGACGGCGGCGACCAGTTCGGTGATCGTCTCCTTGGCGTCCCCGACGATCGGCACGTCGGCCTTGCGGTTCTTGCCGATCTCGGCCGGGTCGATGTCGGCGTGGACGATCTTCGCCTCGGGCGCGAAGGACGCGAGGTTGCCGGTGACCCGGTCGTCGAAGCGCGCCCCGAGGGCGACGATGAGGTCGGCCTTCTGCAGCGCCGTGACGGCGGCGACGGTGCCGTGCATGCCGGGCATGCCCAGGTGCTGGGGGTCGCTGTCCGGGAAGGCGCCGCGGGCCATCAGGGTGGTGACCACCGGCGCGCCGCACAGGTGGGCGAGCTCGGCGAGCTCCACGGTGGCGTCGGCCTTGATGACGCCGCCGCCGACGTAGAGCACCGGCCGGCGGGCCGCGGAGATCATCCCGGCCGCCTCTCGGACCTGCTTGCCGTGCGGCCGGGTGGTCGGCTTGTAGCCGGGCAGGTCCAGCCGCGGCGGCCAGGAGAAGTCGGTGGTCGCCTGGAGGACGTCCTTGGGGACGTCGACCAGCACGGGGCCCGGCCGCCCGGTCGAGGCCAGGTGGAAGGCCTCGGCGATCCGCTGCGGGATCTCGTCGGCCGAGGTGACGAGGAAGTTGTGCTTGGTGACCGGCATCGTGATGCCGCGGATGTCGGCCTCCTGGAAGGCGTCGGTGCCGATGGCGCCGCTGGGCACCTGCCCGGTGATGGCCACGACCGGGACCGAGTCCATGTACGCGTCGGCCAGCGGCGTCACCAGGTTGGTCGCGCCGGGGCCGGAGGTCGCCATGCACACCCCGACCCGGCCGGTGGCCTGCGCGTACCCGGTCGCGGCGTGGCCGGCGCCCTGCTCGTGGCGGACCAGCACGTGGCGGATGCGCGAGTCGAACAACGGGTCGTACAGCGGCAGGATCGCCCCGCCGGGGATGCCGAACGCGACCTCGACACCGACGGCCTCGAGCGAGCGGACCAGGCTCTGCGCGCCGGTGATGCCCTGGAGGGGGGCGTGGGCCGCCTCGGCGACCGAGCGCGCGCCGGTCTCCACGCCGGCCAGCGCTGCGGCGGCGTCGCGGGTCGGTTGCTCGCTCGGGGTGGTGCTGCTCATGACGGCGATCTCCTGGCGGGGGCCTGGGTGCGGCGGGTGGGTCGGTGGGTGGCCGGGAACGGGCGCGCCACCTGCTCGGGGCGCAAAAAAACCCCTCGTGCCGCGGGCACGGAGGGGTGAGCGCGTCGGTCGGACGACCGGCGCGCTAGGCGACTACGAGCTGCGGGCAGGCGGAGGGCACGGGACAACTGTGCGCCTCCGCCGCCCTCCCCGTCAACCGAGCCGTCCCGCCAGGTGGACGGTGTCGTGCGTGGCGTGGGACACGGTCGCACCGCCGGGCGCGTTCCCGGGCAGGCCGGCCGGGACGTCCAGGACCCCGGCGTCGAAGCCGTCGACGGCGGCGGCGAGCTCGGCGGCCGGGACCGGGCGGCCGATCAGCCAGCCCTGCAGGAGGCGGCAGCCCAGCGAGCGGAGCACGGCCAGCTGCGCCGGCGTCTCGACGCCCTCGGCGACGACGTCCATGCCCAGGGTGCGTCCGAGGTCGACGACGCCGGCGACGAGGGCGGCGCGGCGCGGGTCGGACTCGAGGCCGGTCACGAAGCCGCGGTCCATCTTGAGGACGTCGACGGGCAGGCGGGCCAGCTGGGTGAGCGAGGAGGCGCCGCGGCCGAAGTCGTCCAGCGAGACGATGCAGCCCAGGTCGGACAGCTCGGCCAGCGTGCTGCGCAGCAGGTCCGCGTCGTCGGTGAACACCGACTCGGTGAGCTCCAGGATCAGCCGGTCGGCCGGCAGGCCGGCGGCCTCCAGCGCCGTCGTCACGTCCTCCACCAGGCAGCGCGCCTGCACGTGCAGCGCGGAGATGTTCACGCCCAGGCGCAGGTCTCGACCGCCGGCGATCAGGCGGGCGTGCTCGGCCGTGGCCGTGCGGATGACCCAGCGCTGCAGCGGCACGATGAGCCCGTCCTCCTCGGCGAGGGCGACGAACTCCTCCGGCGAGACCGCCCCGAGTTCGGGGTGGTCCCAGCGCGCCAGGGCCTCCAGCCCGAGGACGCGGCGCTCGTCGAGGCTCGCCACGGGCTGGTACACGACCCGCAGCTCACCGCGCTCCAGGGCCTGCGGCAGGTCACGGGCCAGCCGGCTGCGCCGGCCGGTCTCCTCCACCAGCGCCTGACCGCAGGCCCGGACGCCGTTCTTGCCGTCGGCCTTCGCGGTGCGCAGCGCCAGGTCCGCCTCGCGCATGGTCGCCGAGGCGTCCCCGTGCCGGCCGATCTCGGCGACGCCGATGCTGGCCGAGACGTGCAGCGGCGGTCCGACGGCGGGCGCCCCGCCGGGCCCGCTCGCGCCGGCGGGGAACCGGTGGGTGCGGTCCAGGCCCCGGACGAGGCGCTCGGCCAGTGCGAGGGCCTCCTCAGGCCCGGAGTCGACCACCAGGGCGAACTCGTCACCGCCCAGGCGGGCCACGAGGTCGCGCTCCCGGGCCGCACCGGACAGGTGTGCGGCGACCTCGCGCAGCAGCGCGTCGCCGGCGTCGTGCCCGGCCACGTCGTTGACCGACTTGAAGCCGTCGAGGTCCAGCAGCAGCAGGCACGAGCGCGCGCCGGCCGGGGCGCGCGAGATGGCGTCGTCCAGGGCGGCCATGAGCCGGGCCCGGTTGGGCAGGCCGGTCAGGAAGTCGGTGTAGGCGAGCCGCTCGAGCTCGCGCTGGGTGGTGCTGCGCTCGGTGACGTCGCGCAGGTGCAGCACCAGGCTGCCCGCCTCCCGGTCCGGCGCGGCGCCCAGGACCTCGACGTCGTGCCACGCCCCGGAGCGGGCGCCCAGCCGGAAGGTCACCGGCAGCTCGACCGCCGATCCGGAGCGGACGGCCGCGACCAGCCGGGCGAGCACCGCCCGGGAGGCGACGTGCAGGAGTGCGGCGAGCCCGCGGCCGGCCAGCTCGTCGGCGCGCCAGCCGAGCTGGGCGGCCACGGCGCCGGAGGCCCAGGTGACCCGTCCGGCCGCGTCCAGGACCAGGGTGACGGCGTCGCCGCTGTGCACCAGGGACCGGAAGCGCCGCTCGGCGTTCTGCAGCCGCCGGGTCAGCCGGTGGGCGTCCAGCGCCCAGAGGAGGGTGCGCACCGACATGAGGCCGACCACGACCAGTCCGCCGACGGCCTCGGCCGTGGAGACGGAGCGGCCCAGCGCGGCGGCGCCGGTGAGCACGGCGAGCAGGACACCGGCCGAGGCCAGCGCGGTCAGCCCGCCCCGCAGAGGGAGGGTGTGGTGCTCGGGCGGCCCGGCCGGCTCACCGGGGTCGGTCGCCGCGCCCCGTGCCGCCGTGGCCAGCGTGCCGAGCCAGACGAGGTCGGCGAGCAGCAGCGGCAGGGGGGCGCCGGTGGCCCGCCCCACCGCCCCGCTGACGGCGACGACCGCCATGCCCAAGAAGGTCACCAGCATCCAGGTCGCCGCGCGCCGGCGGCTCTCGGCGACGGCGGTCACGGGGAGCAGGCCGATGCCGCAGAGCGCGACGGCGACCAGCGGGTAGGCGGTGGCGAGCAGCTCGTCCGCGGCCGCACCGCCCGCGGGGAGGACACCGCCGAGGGCGATGTGGCCGAGCAGCGCGAGGGACGCCGTGAGGATCGACCCGTCCAGCAGCGCGCGGGAGCCGATCCGCCGTCCGGCCCGCGTCGGCATCAGCCAGAGGGCGCCGGCGAGCGCGACGGGGGCGGCCGAGAGCATCGCCAGGTCCTCGATGCCCCCGGTGGACCGGTCCGCCGTGACCCCCCGGAACCCGGCGACCAGCTGGCCACTCGCGAGCAGGGCGCCGGCCACGACGAGCGCGCGCCAGGGCCGGCCCGAGCGGCCACGGAGCCCGGTGGTGAGGCGGGTCACCAGGGCGACGGCGGCCAGCGATCCGGTCGCCAGGCAGGCCGGGACCACCCAGGAGTCCAGCGAGGACCCCGTGAGCTCGGCTGCGGTGCACACGGCGCCGAGCAGGAGCAGCAGGACGCCGAAGGCGGCGGCGCGCGGGCTGGGGTGCGGACGGGAGAGAGTCATCGCGTGCCGACCAGTCCCGGCCAGAGCGTGCCCGCGCCGGACTCGAGGAGCGCGGTGAGCTGTGTCAGCCGCAGCGGGCGGCTGAGCAGGAAGCCCTGGGCGAACCCGCAGCCGAGCCCGCGCAGCACGCCGAGCTGGGCCGGGGTCTCCACGCCCTCGGCGACCACGTCGAGCCCGAGGGCGCGGCCGATCGCGATGACCGACTCGCACAGCGCCCGGCTGCGCGGGTCCCGGTCGACACGGGCGACGAAGTCGCGGTCGAGCTTCAGCACGTCGATGGGCAGCGCGCCGAGGTGGTGCAGCGAGGAGTGGCCGGTGCCGAAGTCGTCGAGGGCGACGTGCACGCCCATCAGCCGCAGGGCCTCGACGTCGACGGCGATCGCGTCGGTGTCGGCGGCCAGAGTCGCCTCGGTGATCTCGAGGATCAGCCGCTCGGGCGCCAGGCCGGTGCACTGCAGCACCGCGGCGACGTCCCCCACGAGGGTGCGCGCGGCGACGTGGGAGGCGGAGATGTTGACCCCCAGCCGCAGCGGCGCATGCCGCACCGGCAGGCCGACCGCCGCGCGGGCGGCCTGCTCCAGCGCCCAGCGCTGGAGGTCACCGATCACCCCCGCCCGTTCGGCGATGGGCACGAACTCCGCCGGCGGGACCTCGCCGAGCTCCGGGTGCCGCCACCGCAGCAGGGCCTCGACGCCGACGACCCGCTGCTCCTCGAGGGAGACGACCGGCTGGTAGGCCACGGTGAGCTCACCGCGGGCGCAGGCGCCCGGCAGGTCCTCGCGCAGCCGCGCCCGCCGCTCGTCGGCCGCGCCCAGGGCGGGCTCGAACCGGCGCGCGCTCCCCCGCCCGGCCTTGCGCGCGGCCCGCACGGCGATCTCCGCGCGGGTCCACACCTCGCCCGGGGACAGGCCGGCCTCCAGCGACACCAGGCCGATGTCGGCGGTCAGGTCGTAGACGCCGGCGGCGGTGGTGATCGGCTGCTCGACGGCCGACAGGCAGCGGTCGGCCAGCAGGTCGGCGGCCCGCGGGCCGCCGGCGGCGAGGACGGCGAAGGCGTCGCCGCCCAGCCGGGCTACCGCCTCGTCGCCGCGGACGGTGACGCGCAGCCGGCGGGCGAGCTCGACCAGGACGGAGGAGGCCAGGTCGCGTCCGGCGTCCTCCCGGACCTCGGCCAGGCCGTCGAGCTCGACCAGCAGCAGCGTCGCCGGCTCGTCGCCGGGGACGGCGGCGGCGAGGTGCTGCCCGATCAGGCGGTCGCAGCCGGCGCGGTTGGGCAGCCCGGTCGCGGGGTCGGTGAAGGCCAGGTCCTCCAGCGCACGCTCCCGGTCGTGCCGCTCGCTGACGTCGCGGCAGTGCAGCACCAGCCCGCGGACGTCGACGTCGGCACGCAGGTCGGACACACCGGCCTCGACGTGGCGCCAGGAGCCGTCGGCGTGCGGGAGCCGCAGCAGGACCAGGGCACCGGCCGGCTCGCCGGGGACGGCGGGATGCAGGGCGCGGGCCACCGGCAGCACGTCGGCGGGGTGGGTGAGGGTGAGCAGGTCCCGGCCGGCGAGAGGTCCGCCGTTCCCGAGCAGGCGGGTGACCGTGGGCGAGGCCCAGGTGACGCGCAGGGCGTCGTCCAGGATCAGCACGGGGTCGCTGCTGGACCGCACGAGGGAGCGGAACCACGCCTCGCTGCGCATGATCCGGGTGCTCAGCCGGGCCTCGTCGAGCGCGGTGACCCAGCGGTGCACACCGGCCAGGGCCACGCACAGGACGGCGCCGACGACCGCTGCCCTGGTCGGGCGCAGGTCGAGCAGCGCGGTGACGCCGACGCCGAGGACGGCGACGAGCATGGCCAGGTGGGGCAGGACCGAGCCCAGCCGGACCGACCGCCCGGTGCGCGGCCGGACCGCGGGGGCGCGGCCCGGGCCGGGGTCCATGCCGGCGGCCAGCGACAGCAGCGCCAGACCCACCACCACCAGGAAGCGGCTGGCGGTGAGCGCGCCGTCGAGTCCGTTCAGGGTCGCGGAGGTGGCGAGGCCGCGGCCGGCGGTCAGGGCCATGGCGGCGCCGAGCAGGACCAGGGCCGTGGGCTGGCGGTGGCTCTCGACGGCGGCCAGCAGGACGAGGGCGGCCACGAGCATCGCCGAGGTGGCGACGACGGCGGCGACGAGCACGAACCGCCCGGGAACGGGGGTGGCCGCCCAGGTGCCCTGGGTGCCGAAGATCAGCAGCAGCATGCCGGTCAGGCAGGCCGCGCCAAAGAGCGCCACCTCCACGACGCCGCGGACGCCGCTGCGCAGGCGCTCGCGGGGCGCCAGGGTGAGCAGCGCGGCGACGGCGAGGACGTAGCCGGGCACGGTCGGCACCCAGCGCAGCAGGACGGTGTCGAGCGGGTCGGTCGGTGCGACCAGCAGGTAGGCGACGAAGGCGGCGACCGGGAACAGCGTCGCCACCACCATGAGCCGCCAGCCGCGGGCCCCCTCCTGGGAGCGCCAGGTCGCGCGGGCGATCCAGGCGGCCGCGCCCACCCCGGCGGTGGCCACGGCCACGTCACCGACGCGGGCGAGGGAGGGCAGGACGGCGGCGACGGCGCACGCCGCGAGCGCCGCTGCGGCACCCGCGAGCAGGGCCCACCTCTGCCTGTCCACACCGCAGGCTTCGGCGGTGCGTGAGGGCGTCTGGAGCCCGGCGCGGGCGGGGTCACCCCTTGGGGGTGCGCCCGCCCGCGCGGGTCAGCGTGCCCCGTTCAGCCGCAGATCGCGCCGGTCGCGGCCGAGCCGACGAGCTTGGCGTACTTGCCCAGCACGCCGGTCGTGTAGCGCGGCGGCAGCGGCTGCCAGCCCTCGCGGCGGCGGGCCAGCTCGTCGTCGTCCACCAGCAGGTCGAGCGTCCGGGTGGCCAGGTCCAGGCGGATCCGGTCGCCGTCCCGCACGAAGGCGATCGGGCCGCCGTCGGTGGCCTCCGGCGCGACGTGCCCCACGCACAGGCCGGTCGTGCCGCCGGAGAAGCGGCCGTCGGTGAGCAGCAGGACGTCCTTGCCGAGGCCCGCGCCCTTGATCGCGCCGGTGACCGCGAGCATCTCGCGCATGCCGGGGCCACCCTTGGGCCCCTCGTAGCGGATGACGACGACGTCGCCCGGCCGGAGCGTGCCCTCGGTGACGGCGTCCATCGCACCCTGCTCGCCGTCGTAGACCCGCGCGGTGCCCTCGAAGACCTCGGCGTCGAAGCCGGCGGACTTCACGACCGCGCCGTCCGGGGACAGCGAGCCGCGCAGGATCGTCAGCCCGCCGGTCTTGTGGATCGGGTCGCTCATCGCGTGGACGATCGTGCCGTCGAGGTCCGGCGGGGCGATCTCGGCCAGGTTCTCGGCCATCGTCCTTCCGGTGACGGTGAGCGCGTCACCGTGCAGCAGGCCGGCGTCCAGCAGCGCCCGGAGGACGACGGGCACGCCACCGACCCGGTCGATGTCGGTCATCACGTACCGGCCGAAGGGCTTCACGTCGGCCAGGTGCGGGGTGCGGTCACCGATCCGGTTGAAGTCCTCGAGGGTCAGCTCGACCTGCGCCTCGTGCGCCATCGCCAGCAGGTGCAGGACGGCGTTGGTCGAGCCGCCCAGCGCCATGACCACGGTGATCGCGTTCTCGAACGCCTCGCGGGTCATGATCTGGCGGGCGGTGATGCCCTTGCGCAGCAGGTTGACCACGGCCTCGCCGGAGGCGACGGCGAACGCGTCGCGGCGGCTGTCGGGAGCCGGCGGGGCGGCGCTGCCGGGCAGGCTCATGCCCAGGGCCTCGGCGACGCTGGCCATCGTGTTGGCGGTGTACATGCCGCCGCAGGAGCCCATGCCGGGGCAGGCGGCCTTTTCGATGGCGGTGAGCTCGTCGCGGGTGATCCGGCCCGCGGCGCAGGCCCCGACGCCCTCGAAGACGTCGATGAGGGTGAGGTCGCGGTCGCCCAGCTTCCCGGGCAACGTGGAGCCGGAGTAGAGGAAGACGGCGGCGAGGTCCAGGCGCGCGGCGGCCATGAGCATGCCGGGCAGGGACTTGTCGCAGCCGGCCAGCAGCACCGAGCCGTCGAGGCGCTCGGCGAACATGACGGTCTCGACGGAGTCGGCGATGACCTCGCGCGAGACCAGCGAGGCGCGCATGCCCTCGTGGCCCATGGAGATGCCGTCGGAGACGGAGATGGTGCCGAACTCCAGCGGGTAGCCGCCGGCGGCGTGCACGCCCTCCTTGGCCCGCTTGGCCAGCCGGTCGAGGGAGAGGTTGCACGGGGTGATCTCGTTCCAGGACGAGGCGACGCCGATCTGCGGCTTCTCCCAGTCGTCGTCGCCCATGCCGACCGCGCGCAGCATCGCGCGGGCGGGCGCCTTGGTGATGCCGTCGGTCACCTCGCGGCTGCGGGGCTTGACGTCGACGGTGGCCGCGCGGGCGTCGTTGGCGGTGGGCTCTGTCTCGACCGTGGTCACGACTCCAGAGCGTAGGCGCCGGGCCCGGGCGAGCCGAGACAGCGCTGATACTGGTATCACCACCACCAGTCCTGGCACCGGGAGGTATCGCCGTGCCCAGCGCCGCCCGCCGCGAGCTCGGCGCCTTCCTGCGCTCCCGCCGCCAGCAGGTCGACCCGGAGACGGCGGGCGTCCCGGGAGCCGGCAGGCGACGGGGGCCGGGGCTGCGCCGCGAGGAGGTCGCGCTGCTCTCCGGGGTGAGCCACACCTGGTACACGTGGTTGGAGCAGGGGCGGGACATCAACCCGTCGCGCCAGGTCGTGGACGCGCTGGCCCGCACGCTGCGGCTGTCGGCCGCCGAGCACGAGTACGTGCTGCGGCTGACCGGGCACCGGGCTCCGGCGCCGGCGTCGGGTCCCGACCGGCTGCCCGGACACCTGCAGCGGCTGCTCGATGCCCTGGATCCCTCGCCCGCCTACGCGATCACCGCGAGCTGGGCGATCGTCGGTTGGAACACCGCTTACGCCCGCTTCTACCCGGGCGCTGCAGCCGCCGCGCCGGCCGACCGCAACCTGCTGTGGCTGGTCTTCACCGACCCGGCGGTCCGCGCCCTGCTCGGTGACTGGGAGACCGACAGCCGCCGGTTCCTCACCCAGTTCCGCGCCGAGGCCGGCGCCCGGCTCAGCGATCCCGAGGTGCTCGCCCTGGTGGCCCGGCTGGAGGCGGCCAGCGAGCACTTCCGTGCGGGCTGGGCCAGCCGGGACGTCGACCGGTTCAGCGCCGGCGAGCGGCGCTTCGAGCACCCGACCGTGGGCACGCTGCTGCTCGATCACCACCAGCTGACGCCTGCCGATGCCCCGGGTGTGCAGCTCGTCGTCTACACGGCCGCCCCGGGCAGCGAGACCGCCGATCGGCTGCGCCGGCTCCGCGAGTGAGCGCGTCTGGGAGCATCGGGAAGCGTGGCCGCCGCCCCCGTCCGTCTGCGCATGAGCCGCACCGCACTGGTGCCCGTCGTCGTGCTGCTGGTCTGCGTCCTGCCGCTGGCTGCAGCTGCGGTGTGGACGCTGGTCTTCCTGCTCATCCCGCTGGTCGCGGCCGCGTGGGTGCTGCGGGTCGGTGTCGACATCGATGACGAGGCCGTGACCGCCCGATCGGTGGTCGGGGCGCGCCGGGTGCCGTGGCGGGAGGTGGCCGGCATCCGCGTCGACGACCGCGCCGGGCTGTGGCTGGTCACGACCCGCGGCACCGAGGTCCGCCTGCCGGTGCTGCGGGCACGGGACCTGCCACGGCTGGCGGCGCTGTCCGGTGGCCGGATCGACGTCCCCGCCCCGCCTCGCGGCTGAGCGGCTCTCCGCCAGGGGCCTGCTCATCGCGCCCCGGCCGCTCGATTCCGCCCCATCCGGCGAGCTGCTCGTCGGGAGCCGCTCAGCAGGGTGCACGTGGACGCCGGGGAGGCCGACACTCCTGCGGCTGCGTTCCCCGTGTATCCGCAGGCTCCGCCCGTCCACCGTGCTGCTCACGTGCTGCTCACGTGCTGCGACTCCTTCTCAGAAGGGTGCGGGTGGGTCGCCGGGGCGGGCCGGTCGTCCGCAGACGGCGAGCCGGATGCGTTCGCGGCGTTGGGTGGGGGTGAGGCGGTACCAGGGGATGTCGTCGCGCAGCAGGTCGTCGCTGGACAGGTCGTCGCTGGCCGGGTCGGCGCCGGTGCCGGTGCCGGTGGGGGTGGGTTGGCTGCCGTCGTCGGTGCCGAAGCGGGGTGGGACGGTGGTGATGGTGGTGCCGCCGGGCAGGGTCCAGACCAGGCCGCCGTCGGAGCAGCCGCTCAGTTGCCAGCCCGGTGCTTGGTGGGACAGCCGGTGGTGGTGCTCGCAGAGGCTTTCCAGGTTGTGGTGGGCGGTGGGGCCCAGCGGGTGGGGAACGCGGTGGTCCAGGTCGCCGCGGCGGGCGCGGGCGCGGCAGCCGGGGAAGCGGCAGCGGCGGTCGCGTAGCCGGACGAACCGGTCCAGTGGGGCCGAGGGGCGGTAGCCGTCGGTGTCCGGTGGTGGGCTCAGCCCGGCGCCGTCGCGGGCTGCTGCGCGCAGCTCGATGCTGTCGGTGAGGGCCAGCAGGCAGCCGGTGAGGTTGTCCACGACGGCGATGCGGGGGCGTTGGGCCAGTGCGGTGTCGGTGAGCCGGCGCAGGTCCAGCAGCGCGGCCAGCGCCTGCCGGGCCCCGGCGGTCGCCGCCTGCCCGGCCGGGCCGGGCGGTGCGGCGCCGGCGGCGGCCAGCGCGGCGGAAGCCCGGGCACCCGCCGCGACCTCCGCCGCGGGAAGACCCGCCGCACCCTCGGCCGAGGTCGAGTCCGCCGGGGCCGGCGCCGGGGGCGCCGGGGTCGGGGGCGCCGGGGCCTGTTCTGCCGGGGTCGGCCCCGTGGGGGTCGGCTCTGTGGGGGTCGGCTCTGTGGGGGTCGGCTCTGTGGGGGCCGGCTCTGTGGGGGTCGGCTCTGCGGGGGCCGGCTCTGCGGGGGCCGGCTCCGTGGGGGTCAGGCCGGTCGAGGTCGGCTCGGCACGAGCGGGCAGGTCCTCGGCGCCGCGGACACGACCGGCTTCGGCGCCACCGCCGCCGGTGCCGCCGTCCTCGCCCTCGGCGTCACCGTCGCCGCCGGTGCCGTCGCCCTCGATGTCGCCGCCGCTACCGCCGCCTGCGCCCTCGGTGTCGCCGCCGCTGCCGCTGCTGTCGCCTCCGGCGGCGGAGTCCGGTCGGGCACCGGTGCCGGTGTCGTGCTCGTCCGAGCCGTCCCCGGCGCGGTCGTCTGCGCCCGGCGCGGCCTCACCCGCCTCGGCCGGCTCGGCCGGGTCAGTCGGATCGCCCGGATCAGCCGCCTCGGCCGGGTCGGCGGGGTCGGCCGGGTCGGCCGGGTCGGTCGGGTCGGCCGGCTGGGTCGGGTCGCTGGGAGTGGTCTGGGTCGTGGGGCGGGGCAGCAGGCCCAGGGTGTGGGCCAGCTCGCGGACCAGCGCCGCCGGCACCGTGTCTGTCTCCAGCTCACCGGGCTCATCGGCGTCGGGCCCGGTCCCGGTCAGCGTGTCCACCGAGGCCACCAGCGTGAGCAGCACCTGCACCGGAGAGCGGCCGGCGGCGTCGGGGCGCAGGATCAGATCGGCCAGGCAGTCGGCCATCCGCTCATCCAGGCTGCGCGGATCCGCCCGCCCCTCCGCGTCGACCGCGCACGCCCGGGCGTGGGCGCGCAGCACCTCCCAGCAGGCCCGCGCCACCGGCGCGGGCAGCCACGCCGACAACACCGCCATCCCGTCCTGCCCGGCCTGGCGGGTCACCTTCCGCTCCCGGATGGCCTGCTCCAGCCGGCGCAGCAACGCATCGGCGTCGATCCGGGCGATCGCCCGCCGGGTGCACTGGCGCAACTGAGTCACCGTCTGCCCCGGCGCCCGCGGCAACACCCGCGCCTCCACCGCCGCCTTCTTGCCCACCGCCACCGGCCGCAGCAACTCCACCAACGCCCGCGCCTGCGCCCAGGAGATGTCCCCGGCCTCCAACGCCGCCAGCGTGCCCGGCAACAGCTCCACCAGCTCCACCGCCTCGACCAGCAACTCCGCCGCGGCCGGCCCGGGCAACCGCAACCGCGCGCCCAGCTCATCGGCGGCCCACTCACTCACCGCCGCCACCACCGCCGGCCGCGCCGCCCGCGACGCCGCCGACGCCGCCCCCACCTCCCCGGGCTGCCGGTCCCAGGCCGCCGGCCGGCACCGGGCGAACGCCGCCACCGCCCGCACCCGCGCCCCGGCCAACTGCGCCAACCCCTGCTCCAGATCCACCGCCACGTCCAGCCAGCCCGCCCCCTCCTCCAGCAACCGCACCCGCCCATCCACCGACGACACGCCAGCCGCAGACGGCACCACCGCGCCGGCCGGCGCACCGACCGCCGCACCGTCAGCAGGCGGCACCTCCACCGCGGGGCCATCGGCGGACACCGCAGAAGACGCGATGCCATCGCCCGACGGGGCAGCGTGCGCGGTTCCTCCCGACAGCGCAGACGCTGACGCGGCCCCACCCGACGAGGTGGACGTGGAAGACGCGGTGGACGAGGTGGACGGCGGGGACGAAGCGGACGTGGAGGAGGCGGGCGATGAGGCGGACGGGGTCTCTGCCGCCGCCGACTCCGCCAGCGCGCGACCGACCGCGGCAACCAGCGCGCCGCTCCCGTGCGGGTGGAACGCCTCCAGGATCCACTGACCCGGTGGCCGGCGGACCTCCCAGCGACTGTCCGCCAACCCCTCGACCAACTCGCCCACGGCAACCTCGACCGGCGACAGGACACCGTCACCGTCAACCGCCGACGCCTCGTACACGTGTTCGATACTAGCGCCTCGACGGGCGCCTGACCAGCAAAGACGCTGTTGTGGATGAACCAGCTCCCTGTGGACGTCCACGCGCTCCCCGTCCGAGCCGACGGGCACGCTGGCCCTCATGGCACCCCCTCACGCCGCCCGACCACCCGACGACCGGTTCCCCGCGCCGTCGGCGTCGCCCCCGGCGGGCACGCAGCGCACGTACTGTCTGAGGCGTGAGGCGGGAGCGCGGACGACGGGCGTCCCGGCTGGCCGGCACGCTCCTCCTGGCAGCCGTGGTCGCCGGCTGCGGCAGCGACGACAGCTACGAGCCGTCCGGCGATTGGCGGCCACTCCCCGAGGGCGCACCTCCCCAGGTGGCCCCGCCCACCGAGGGCCGGGTACCGCCGCCGCCCTCCGGACCTCCGTCGGGCCAGCCGGGCGAGGGCGCACAGGACCCGAACGTGGTGGCAACGGACCTGGACGTGCCCACCGGACTGGTCCTGCTCCCCGATGGCACCGCCCTGGTGGCCGAGCGGGAGACGGGCCGGCTGCTGCAAGTCTTCCCCGACCGGTCGCCGGCCCGGGAGATCATGGTGGTCCCCGGCGTCGACACCGCAGGGGACGGCGGCCTGTTCGGGCTGGCGCTCTCCCCCACCTTCGACGAGGACGGTCTCGTCTACGCCTACCTGAGCACCGCCACGGACAACCGGGTGGTCCGCTTCCCGCTCAGCGGCGGTACTCCGAACGCCGTCCTCACCGGCATCCCGCGCGGCGAGGTGCACAACGGCGGCGCACTGCTGTTCGGCCTGGACGGCTCGCTGTACGTGGGAACCGGGGACACCGGTGACCCGGCGCTGGCACGGGATCCGGCGTCGCTGGCGGGAAAGGTGCTGCGCATCGACGTCTTCGGCCAGCCGATCGGTGACAACCCCGTGCACGGCAGCGGTTTCAGCAACGTCACTGCGCTCTGCCTGGGCGGCGACGAATCGCTCTACGCCACCGACGACCCGGGACAAGGGCCCGACCTGCTCGGCGAGGTCGTCGAGGGCGGCAGCGCACCGGACGCGGTGCAGGACATCGACGGCGCTGCGGGCGGCCTGGCCGGGTGCGCCGTCGCCGGACCGACGATCCACCTCGGCGCGCTGGAGGGCCGGCGCATCTACTCCGTCACGCTCGACGGCGCCGGCGTCCCCGTGGCCGAGCCCGAGGAGTTGCTCCCCGACCAGTACGGCCGGCTGCGCACCGTCGTCCTGGAACCGCAGACCGGCGCCCTGTGGATCACGACGTCCAACCGCGACGGGCTGGGCCAGCCCGCC
The DNA here is from genome assembly GCF_046233715.1 of Trujillonella humicola. Lineage (NCBI taxonomy): Bacteria > Bacillati > Actinomycetota > Actinomycetes > Geodermatophilales > Geodermatophilaceae > Trujillonella > Trujillonella humicola. The sequence goes on from NZ_JBJNRJ010000009.1 coordinate 67,200, forward strand.
GAGGACGACGACAAGGTCCTGCGGATCCTGCCCCCGGGGGCGTCCGGGGAGGACAGCCCGCTGTGAGTTCGGCAGCGGGGTGTGATCTGGGTGGGAAAAATCGCCATCTACTCCGCGGCCCAGGTCAGCGCGCCCGGCCGCTCTGCGTGGCACAGCGCGGTGACCTGAGGATACGGTCCGGCCGTGAGGTTCTGGCGACCGCTTGAGGAGACGCCAGCGTGGACGGCGAGCCGCGCGGCACAGGGGTTCTACCTGTTCTGCGTCGTCTTCTTGATCGCAGGCTTCGTCGCGTCGTTCACCGTCGGGGTGGAGTCCGCGTGGATACGGCCGTTCGCGGCCGTACTCACCGGCCTTGCCGCGCTCATGCTGGTGGCGCTGTTCGTTCGGTCGCTGCACGTTCGCCGCTACTACGACGAGGCCGGCGGCCACCACGGAGGACCCGAGGCGTAGAAGCCTGTGACGGGTTTTCCCACCCAGATCACACCCCGCTGCCGAACTCAGCCCGCTGTGACGTCGTCGGCCTCCCGGCCGACAGACGCGGTCCGGTGCCGTCCCCCCGGGCGGGCCGCACCGGACCCGGCGAAGCCCTGCCGGGCCCACCACCGGATCCGGCCGTGCTACCCGACGACGCGCTCCTCGAGCATGCGCCTGACCGTGGCCGCATCCGCCTTGCCGCGGGTGGCCTTCATGACCGCGCCGACCAGCGCGCCGAGAGCCTGCACCTTGCCGCCGCGGACCTTCTCGACGACATCGGGAGCACCCGCGATCGCGGCCTCGACCGCCGCGACCAGCTCGTCGGACTCGCCCATGACGGCCAGGCCGCGATCCGTCACCACCTGCCGCGGATCGCCCTCGCCGGCCAGCACGCCGTCGAGCGTCTGGCGCGCGAGCTGGTCGTTGATCGTGCCCTCGCCGACCAGCGCGGTCAGCTCGGCCACCTGGGCCGGGGTGACCGCGAGCTCGCCGAGTTCCACGCCGGCGTCGTTAGCCCGCCGCGCGAGCTCGCCCAGCCACCACTTGCGGGCGTCGGCCGGGGACGCCCCGGCGGCCACCGTGTCGGTCACCAGGCCGAGCGCGCCGGCGTTGACCAGCCACGCCATCTCGGTGGGCGACAGCCCCCACTCCTCCTGCAGGCGGGCGCGGCGGGCGGCCGGCAGCTCGGGCAGGCCGGTGGCGAGCTTCTCCACCCACTCGGTGTCCGGCGCGAGCGGCACCAGGTCGGGTTCGGGGAAGTACCGGTAGTCGGTCGCCTCCTCCTTGCTCCGGCCCGGCGAGGTGCTGCCGGTGTCCTCGTGGAAGTGCCGGGTCTCCTGCAGCACCCGCCCGCCGGCGTCCAGGACGGCGGCCTGCCGGCGCATCTCGTAGCGCACGGCTCGCTCGACCGAGCGCAGCGAGTTCACGTTCTTGGTCTCGGTGCGGGTCCCCCACTCCAGGCTGCCGATCGGAGCCAGCGACGTGTTCACGTCGCAGCGGAGGCTCCCCTGCTCCATGCGGACGTCGGAGGCGCCCAGGGCCTGCACGATCTCCCGCAGCTCGGTCACGTAGGCGCGGGCGACCTCGGGGGCCTTGGCGCCGGCGCCCGGGATGGGCCGGGTGACGATCTCCACCAGCGGGATGCCTGCACGGTTGAAGTCGACCAGCGAGTGGTCGGCCCCGTGGATCCGTCCCGTCGAGCCGCCGACGTGCAGGTTCTTGCCGGTGTCCTCCTCCAGGTGCACGCGCTCGATCTCGACCCGGTACGTCTGGCCGTCGACCTCGACGTCGAGGTGGCCGGCGGTGCACAGCGGCTCGTCGTACTGGCTGGTCTGGAAGCCCTTGGGGATGTCCGGGTAGAAGTAGTTCTTCCGGGCGAAGCGGGACCACCCGGCGATCCGGCAGCCCAGCGCCAGGCCGATCCGGATCGTGTGCTCGACCGCGGCGGCGTTGGCGACCGGCAGCGAGCCGGGCAGCCCGAGGCAGACCGGGCAGGTCTGGGTGTTGGGCTCGGCACCGAAGGCGGTGGCGCAGCCGCAGAACATCTTCGAGGCGGTGCCCAGCTCGACGTGGGTCTCCAGGCCGATGACCGGCTCGTACCGGGTGAGCACCTCGTCGAAGTCGACGAGGCGGTCGCCGGTCTGGGTGGTGGTCACGGTGTCGTGTCCCCCTTCGGGAGGGACCGGCCGGTGATCCAGGCGCCGGCCCCGGTGAGCAGTCCGAGGACGATGAAGACGGCGAAGACGACCTCGCCGGTGAGGATCCAGAGCACCGCTCCGGCGACGACGACGAATGCCGTCAACGCCCACGCGGCCTTCAGCGGCCCGTTCACGAGCCCACCTCCCCGGCACCCGTCGGCCCCGCGCACGCGAGCGTCACCGTGGTCGGGCCCGAACCGGCCGGGGCGCTCACGTCGCCGCTCCGGCGCGGGTGGGGAGCTCGTCGAGCAGCCGGTGCCCGCGAGCGTCGTCGAGCGCGGCCTCGACGGCGGCGGCCAGCGAGTAGCAGCGGTCGTCGGCCAGCGCCGGCGCCATGATCTGCAGGCCGACCGGCAGCCCCTCGGACAGGCCCACGGGCACCGAGGTGGCCGGCAGGCCCGCCAGGCTCGCCGGCAGCGTGCAGAGGTCGGCGGCGTACATGGCCAGCGGGTCGTCGACGCGGGCGCCCAGCGGGAACGCGACGGTCGGCGTCGTCGGGCTGACCAGGACGTCCACGTCGTCGAAGGCCGCGGTGAAGTCGCGCGTGATCAGCGTGCGGACCTTCTGCGCCTGCCCGTAGTAGGCGTCGTAGTAGCCGGCCGACAGCGCGTAGGTGCCGAGGATGATCCGGCGCTTCACCTCGGGGCCGAAGCCCTGCTCGCGGGTCAGGGCCATCACCTCGTCGAGGTCGTGCTCCCCGTCGTCGGCCACCCGGATGCCGAAGCGCATGCCCTCGAACCGCGCGAGGTTGGAGGAGGCCTCGCTCGGCGCGATCAGGTAGTAGGCCGGCAGCGCCAGGTCGAAGCTCGGGCAGGACACCTCCCGGACCTGCGCGCCCATGCCCTCCATGAGCTGCACCGCCTCGGCGACACGCGCGAGGACGCCGTCGTCGTAGCCCTCGGTGTGGCCCTCGCCGCCCAGCTCGCGGACGACCCCGACGCGCAGGCCGGCGAGGTCCCCGGCAGCCCCGCGGCGGGCGCACTCCGCCAGCGGCGGCAGCGGCGCGTCGATGCTCGTCGAGTCGCGCGGGTCGTGCCCGCCGATCGCCTCGTGCAGGAGGGCGGCGTCGAGGACCGTGCGAGCCATGGGTCCGGCCTGGTCGAGGCTGGAGGAGAAGGCGATGAGGCCGTAGCGGGACACCGAGCCGTAGGTGGGCTTGTGCCCCACCAGCCCGGTCAGGGCGGCCGGCTGGCGGATCGAGCCGCCGGTGTCGGTGCCCAGGGCCCACGGCGCCAGCCCGCCGGCGACCGCCGCCGACGACCCGCCCGAGGAGCCACCCGGGATCCGGGCCAGGTCCCACGGGTTGCGGGTGACCCGGTAGGCGGAGTTCTCGGTCGAGCTGCCCATGGCGAACTCGTCCATGTTGGTCTTGCCGAGCAGGACCGTGCCGGCGTCCTTCAGCCGGCCGGCCACGGTCGCGTCGTACGGCGGCCGCCAGCCCTCAAGGATCCGCGAGCCGCTGGTGGTCGGGACCCCCTCGGTCACGACGACGTCCTTGAGCGCGACGGGCAGCCCGGCCAGCGGGCCCGGCTCCTCGCCGGTCGCGCGGGAGGCGTCGACGGCGGCGGCCCGCTCCAGGGCGGCCTCGGCGTCGACGTGCAGGTAGGCGCCGACGGCGCCGTCCTCGGCCTCGATCCGGTCGAGGTAGGCGCGCGTCGCCTCGACGGAGGAGACCTCCCCACCGGCGAGCCGGCGGCCGAGCTCGGCGGCGTCCAGATCGGTCAGGTCGGCCATGTCAGTCCTCCCCCAGGATCCGCGGCACGCGGAAGCGGTCGTCCTCGGCCGCGGGCGCAGCGGCGAGGACGACGTCGCGCGGCAGGCTCGGGGTGGCCACGTCCTCGCGGAGCACGTTGGTCAACGGCACCGCGTGCGTGGTGGGCGCCACGTCGGCGACGTCGGCCCTCCCCACCTGCGCGACCGCGTCGAGCACCGCGCCCAGCTGCCCGGCGAAGCGGTCGAGCTCCTCCTCGGTCAGGGCGAGGCGGGACAGCCGCGCCAGGTGCGCGATGTCCTCGCGCCGGAGTCCGGCGGAGGCATCCCGCTCCGGGGCTTCGTGCGGTGACGGCGTGCTCATGCTCGGGCGGAACTCCACTCCTGCGCCGTCCCGCCGCCGGCCCGGACCGTGCGGTGCGGGGACGTGCGGGACCGGGGAACCAACCCCGCCACTGTACGTGGCCCCCGCGCGGCGGCTCGGCGGCGGACGGTCGGTGGCCGACGCCGCTGCCGGTGCTGCTCGACCGGGCCGGGGGCCATGGGGGAAGCTGGCCCGCGTCTGCGATCGACGAGGATCGGCCCGCACCCGAAGGACGCCCGGAGGCACCGTGTCCTATCTCCTGCGGCTGGTCGTCCCCGATCGGCCCGGCATCCTCGGCGCCGTCGCCACCGCGCTCGGCACCGCAGGCGTCGACATCGTGTCGGTCGACGTCCTCGAGCGCGGCGGCGGGGTCGCGGTCGACGACATCGTCATCGACCTCCCGCCCGACCGGCTGCCGGACAGCCTGATCACCGCCGCGCGGGCGGTGCCCGGGGTGCAGGTGGAGTCGCTGCGGCCGTTCTCCGGGACGCTCGACACCCACCGGGAGCTCGAGCTGCTGGAGGCGCTCTCCCGGGCCGCCGAGGGCACCGCCGTCAAGTTGCTGGCCGCCGAGCTGCCCCGGGTCTTCACCAGCGGCTGGGCCGCCGTCCTCACGGGGGACGGCGGCCCGTGCGAGGCGCTGGCGGCGTCCGACGCGGCGCCCTCGTTCGAGGGGATGCCGCTGCCCTGGCTGCCGCTGGAGTCGCCGCGGCTGCTGCCGAGCGAGGACGAGTGGCTGCCGGAGCGGTGGCGGGAGATGGCCATCGAGATGATGGCCACGCCGTTCGGCTCGCCGCGCACCGCGGTCGTCATCGGCCGCTCCGGCGGACCGGCGTTCCGCCGCTCCGAGCTGCTGCGGCTGGTGCACCTGGCCGGCATCGCGGCCACCGTCGCCCACCTGCCCCCGGCGTGAGCCGGCCGCCCGCCGGCGACCACGGGCGCGGGCGGTGATCCTCTCCCCGGTCCGCGACCCCCGCCTCGTGACGATCCGCCGGGGCGGGAGCCTCACCGACACCGACCACCACCTGCTCGCCCTGTGGGCGGCCGAGTGCGCCGAGCACGTCCTCGGGCTGTTCGAGTCCGCCCGCCCCGACGACGACCGGCCACGTGCCGCGATCGGGGCGGTCCGCGCCTGGGCACGCGGGGAGCTGGGCATGATGCGGGCCCGCGCGGCCGGCGGGCACGCGATGGGCGCGGCGCGGGACCTGCGCGGGGCCGCCCGGCACGCCGCCTACGCCGCCGGTCAGGCAGCGGTCGTCGCCCACGTCGCCGCGCACGAGCTCGGCGCGGCCGCCTACGCCATCAAGGCGGTGCGGACGGCCGCACCGGCAGGGGCCGACGACGCCGCGGGACGGGCCGAGTGCCGCTGGCAGCGATCCCGGCTGCCGGAGGCGATCCGTGACCTGGTCCTCGATGACCAGCGGCTGCGCAACGACCTCTGCTGGTCGGTCTTCGACTGCTGAGCAGCTGCCCGTCGTCCACCGGCACCGGGCACCCGTCGGGCAGGAACCGTCGTCCCCCGGGCGGCCACTCCGGTCCGGCGACCGGGCCGGCACAGGGCCGACGCCGCCGTCCCCGCCCCCCCGTTCCCCGCGCCGGGCAGGCCCGAGCGCATCAGCCGTGGGCGGGCGGCTCCTCCGCGGGCGCCGCCGCGTCCTCCGCCGGCGCCGGTACCGGGGCGGGCTCTCCGTCGCCGACGGTGGCCACGGCGCGGGCGGCGTCCGGCCCCTCGTCGAGGAGCACCCGGAAGCCGTCGTCGTCCAGGATCGGCGCCTTGACCTGCACGGCCTTGTCGTACTTGCTGCCCGGGTCCGCCCCCACCACCACGAACCCGGTCTTCTTGCTGACCGAGCCGGTGACCTTGCCGCCGCGCGCCTGGATCGCGGCGATCGCCTGGTCGCGGCTGAGGTCGCGCAGCGAACCGGTGACCACGACGGTGACCCCGGTGAGCGGGCCGGGACCGGCGTCCTCCCCCTGGTCGGCCAACCGCACCCCGGCGGCCCGCCACTTCTCGACGACCTCGCGGTGCCAGTCGACGGCGAACCAGTCCCGGACCGAGCGCGCGATGGTCGGGCCGACGCCGTCGGCCGCGGCCAGCTCCTCCTCGCCCGCCTCGATGATGCGGTCGATGGAGCGGAAGTCCCGCGCGAGGGCCTGCGCCGCTGTCGGTCCCACGTGCCGGATGGAGAGGGCGACCAGCACCCGCCACAGCGGCACGTCCTTGCGGGTCTGCAGGTTCGCCAGCAGCTTCTGGCCGTTGGCCGACAGCGTGCCGTCCTTCTTCGTGAAGAAGGCCGAGCGCTGCAGCTGCTCGGCGTCGAGGAAGAACAGGTCGCCCTCGTCCTGCAGCAACCCGCTCTGCAGCAGCGCGGTCGCGGCCTCGTACCCGAGGTTCTCGATGTCGAAGGCGCCGCGGCCGGCCACGTGGAAGACCCGCTCCCGCAGCTGGGCGGGGCACGACCGGGCGTTGGGGCAGCGGATGTCGGCGTCGCCCTCCTTCTCCGGCCGCAGCTCGGTGCCGCACTCGGGGCAGTGCGTGGGCATCTCGAACGCGCGCTCGTCACCGGTCCGCGCCGCCACGACCGGGCCCAGCACCTCGGGGATGACGTCGCCGGCCTTGCGGATGACGACGGTGTCGCCGATCAGGACGCCCTTGCGCACCACCTCGGAGGCGTTGTGCAGCGTGGCCAGCTGCACGGTCGAGCCGGCCACCTTCACCGGCTCCATGTGGGCGAACGGCGTCACCCGGCCGGTGCGGCCGACGTTCACCCGGATGTCGAGCAGCGTGGTGGTCGCCTCCTCCGGCGGGTACTTGAACGCGATCGCCCAGCGCGGCGCCCGCGACGTCGAGCCCAGCCGCCGCTGCAGCGCCACCTGGTCGACCTTCACGACGACCCCGTCGATCTCGTGCTCCACCGAGTGCCGCTGCTCGCGGTAGCGCTCGACGTAGGCCCACACGCCCTCGAGGTCGTCGACCACCTCGAACCGATCGCTGGTCGGCAGCCCGAGCTCCCGCAGCCGGTCGTAGGCCTGCGACTGCCGCTGCGGCTGCCACCCGTCGTGGACGCCGAGACCGTGCACGATCAGCCGCAGCCGCCGGGACGCGGTCACCCGCGGGTCCTTCTGCCGCAGCGACCCCGCCGCGGCGTTGCGCGGGTTGGCGAACGGCGCCTTCCCCTGCTCGACCATCGAGGCGTTGAGGTCGGCGAAGGCCTCGACCGGGAAGTAGATCTCGCCGCGGACCTCGAGCCGCTCCGGGAGCTCCTCCCCCGCGAGCTGGTGCGGGACGTCGGCCATCGTGCGCACGTTGGCGGTCACGTCCTCGCCGGTGACGCCGTCGCCCCGGGTCGCCGCGCGGACCAGCCGGCCCCGCTCGTAGAGCAGCGCCACCGCGAGGCCGTCGATCTTCAGCTCGCACAGCCAGCTCACCCCGCTGCCCGCGTCCCGTTCGACGCGCGCCGCCCACGCCGACAGCTCGTCGCTGCTGAACGCGTTGTCCAGGCTCTGCATCCGCTCCAGGTGCTGCACCGGCGCGAACGTCGCCGTGAAGCCCCCGTTGACCTTCTGGCTCGGCGAGTCCGGGGTCACCAGCGCCGGGTGCTCGGCCTCGACGGCCCTCAGCTCGGCCATCAGCTCGTCGTACTGGCCGTCGCTGACCAGCGGGGCGTCCTGCACGTAGTAGGCGAAGGCGTAGCGGTCGAGCTCCTCGGCGAGGTCCCGGTGACGGGTGCGCGCCCCGTCGGGGACCTCGGTGAGGTCCTCCCGGTCGACGGCGGCGGTGACCCGCGGGGCGTCGACGGCGGTCTCGGCGTCCGTGCTCACCCGCGAACCGTATCCAGCGGTACCGACAGCCAAGCCCCTCCCGCCCGATCGGGTGGCTACTCCGGCTGGAGGTGGCGCGCCGCCTCGCGCACGTGGGTCATCGCCGCCCGCGCGTACACCGGTGAGGCGCCGGCCAGGCCGCACGACGGTGCCAGCGTCACCGCCGCGGCCAGGTCGTCGGCGGGGAAACCCAGCTCGTTCCACCACGCCCGCAGCCGCGACGCCGTCGCCTTCGGGGCGGGCAGCACGGCGTCGGTACCCGGCACCACGCCGAGCACCAGGTGCAGGCCGGCGTCGACCGCGGCCCCCACCGCGTCGAGGTCCTGCACCAGCCCGTGGTCGAACGAGACCGCGGCCGCGCCGGCGGCCCGGAACAGCTCCAGCGGCGCCCGGGACGCGCAGCAGTGCACGACCACCGGCCCCGGGACGGCGGCCACCACCGCGGCCAGCTCCTGCTCCACGACGCTCGCCTCGACCGACGGCAGCTTCCCGAAGCCGCTGGCGGTCGGCAGCGCGCCCTGGACGACGGCGGGCAGCGACGGCTCGTCCAGCTGCACGACCACCCGCGCCCCCGGGACCCGCGCCGCGACCTCCGCGACGTGCGCCGCAATCCCCTCGGCCAGCGACTGCCCGAGGTCACGGCGGGCCCCGGCGTCGACGACCGCCCGGTCGCCGCGCATCCGCTCGAGGCCGGCCGCGAGCGTCCACGGCCCGGCCGCCTGCACCTTCAACGTGCCCGCGTACCCGGCCGCCAGGTCGTGCAGGACGTCGAGGTCACGCGCCAGGAACTCGCGGGCCCGTCGCTGGTCGACCCCGCCCCGGGGGACCAGCCGCCAGCCGGCCGGGGTCAGGTCGACGGCGAGGTCGACCAGCAGCGCGGCGCTGCGGCCGAGCAGGTCCGCGCCGGCACCCCGGCCGGGCAGCTCGGGCAGGTGCGGCAGATCGGGCAGCTCGCCGAGGACCACCCGCAGCGCCTCGACCGGGTCGGTGCCCGGCAGCGAGCCCACACCGGTGGCCGGCCCCCAGGGCGACGCCTGCGGCTGCTCGGTCACGGCCGGCCCGCCGAGGCCACCGGACCCTGGCCGAGGACGAGGTCGCCGCGCTCGGGGTCGGGCAGGTAGACCACCGCCGACTGCCCCGGCGCGACCCCGCGCTGGGCCTCGTCGAGCGCGACGACCAGGCCGCCGGAGTCGCCGTCGACGGTGCAGGGCACCGCGCTGCCGTGCGCCCGCAGCTGCACCTGCGCCCGCAGCGGCAGCGTGGGTGCCCCGCCGGTCCAGGTCGGCGGGCCGGTGCGCACCTCGGTCACGCCCGCGAGGTCGGCCGTCCCGATGGTCACCGTGCGGCTGACCGGCTCGATGCCGAGCACGTAGCGCGGCCGCTGGTCCCCCACGCTGACGCCCAGCCCGCGGCGCTGCCCGACGGTGAAGCCGTACGTGCCGGAGTGCTCGCCCACGGTGGCGCCGGTGGCCGCGTCGACCAGGGGGCCGGGCTGCTCCCCCAGCCGGCGGGCGAGGAAGCCGCGGGTGTCGCCGTCGGGGATGAAGCAGATGTCGTGCGAGTCGGCCTTCGTCGCCACGGCGAAGCCCCGCTCGGCGGCGATCTCCCGCACCCGCTGCTTGGTCATCGGGCCGAGGGGGAACACCGCGCCGGCCAGCTGCCCGGCGGTCAGCACCGCGAGCACGTAGGACTGGTCCTTGGCCGCGTCGGCCGAGCGGCGCAGCTCGCCGTCGGCCAGCCGGGCGTGGTGGCCGGTGACGACGGCGTCGAAGCCCAGCGCCCGCGCCCGGTCCAGCACCGCGCTGAACTTGATCTTCTCGTTGCAGCGCAGGCAGGGGTTGGGGGTGCGCCCGGCCGCGTACTCGGCGACGAAGTCCGCGACGACGTCCTCGCTGAACCGCTCGGCCAGGTCCCAGACGTAGAACGGGATGCCGAGCTCGTCGGCGACCCGGCGGGCGTCGTGCGCGTCCTCCACGCTGCAGCACCCGCGGGCGCCGCTGCGCAGCGTCTGCCGGTCCGGGGACAGCGCGAGGTGGACGCCGGTCACCTCGTGCCCGGCGTCGACGGCGAGCGCGGCGGCGACCGCGGAGTCGACCCCGCCGCTCATGGCGGCCAGCACCCTCACGACCGCTCCCGCCCGGTCCCGCGGTCGCTGCGCGCGGACCTCGCCGCCGCACCTTCTCCCCCGCGCCTCACGCCCGGCTCATCCCCGCCCGTCGGGCCCGCTCCACCACCGGGCCGATCACCTCGAGCACCGCGTCGACGTCCGCGTCGGTGGACGTCGAGCCGAGGGAGAAGCGCAGCGAGCTGCGCGCCCGGTCCGCCTCGGCACCGATGCCGAGCAGCACGTGGCTGGGCCGCGCGACACCGGCGCTGCACGCCGAGCCGGTGGAGCACTCGACCCCGCGGGCGTCGAGCAGCATGAGCAGCGCATCGCCCTCCGCGCCCGGGAACGACAGGTGCGCGTTGCCGGGCAGCCGCCCGAGATCGCCGGCGAGGACGTCGTCCAGCGGAGCGCCGTTGAGGCGGGCGTCGGGCACCCGCTCCACCACCCCGGCGACGAGCCGGTCCCGCAGGCCGGTCAGCCGCCGCGCGCGGTCCTCGCGCCGGTCGACGGCGACCTCGGCGGCCACGGCCAGGCCCACGATGGCGGCCACGTCCAGGGTGCCCGAGCGCACGTCGCGCTCCTGCCCGCCGCCGTGCAGCAGCGGCATGCAGGCCGCGTCGCGGCGCAGCAGCAGGGCCCCGGCGCCCATGGGTCCGCCCAGCTTGTGCGCGGTCATCGTCAGCGCGTCGACGCCGCTGGCGCCGAAGTCGACAGGCACCTGGCCCACCGCCTGCACCGCGTCGGTGTGCAGCGGGACGCCGACCTCGTGCGCGACGTCGGCCAGGGCGGCCAGGTCGCTGACCGTGCCGATCTCGTTGTTCGCCCACATGACGCTCACCAGCGCCACGTCGGACCCGTCGCCCAGCGCGTCCGCCAGGGCCGCCGGCGTGATCCGGCCGGTGGGTCCCACCGGCAGCCACGTCACCTCGGCGCCGTCGTGCTTGGCGAGCCACTCGACGCTGTCCAGGACGGCGTGGTGCTCGATCGGGCTGGTCACGATCCGGCGTCGCTGCGGGTCGGCCTCGCGCCGGGCCCAGAACAGGCCCTTGACGGCGAGGTTGTCGCTCTCGGTCCCGCCGGCGGTGAACAGCACCTCCGACGGCCGGGCCCCCAGCGCCGCGGCGAGCCGCTCGCGGGCCTGCTCGGCGGCGCGACGGGCGGCGCGGCCGCTGGCGTGCAGCGAGGAGGCGTTGCCGACCCGGCCGAGCTGCTCGGTCATCGCCGTCAGCGCCTCGGGCAGCAACGGCGTGGTCGCCGCGTGGTCGAGATACGTCACCGGTCCTCCTCGCTGGCGCTCGTCGGCCCGGCGCCGTGACGTGCTCCGCCCCTCGGTGACCTCGCACGCTCGGTCACGCAGCCTCCTCGCTGGCGCTCGTCGGCCCGGCGCCGTGACGTGCTCCGCCCCTCGGTGACCTCGCACGCTCGGTCACGCAGCCTCCTCGCCGGCCGGCGCCCGCGTGCCCGCTACAGGCCGGCCCGCCCCGGCCAGGGTAGTCGCGGACGCGGAGGGCCCGGTCCGCGCCGGTCCACCGCCGGCGCGCGGGGCCACCAGTGCCCCGGTGGCGGCGACGACGGTGAGCAGCGCGACCGCCGCGAGCACCGCCCCGGCCAGTGGCAGCGAGCCCTGGCCGGCCGCCCCCACCAGCACGCCGACCGCACCGACGCTGAGTGCCGACGCCGTGACGTCGGAGATCTGCAGCGCCGAGGAGTCGGCGCCGCGGCGGTGCTCGGGCGAGTGCTCGAACAGCAGCACGCCGACGCTCGGCATGCCCAGTCCCATCCCGAAGCCGGCGACGGTCCAGGTCACGTACGCCGTCCAGCCGCCGAGGCCCGGCACGGCCACGAGCGCGGTGCCCGCGACACCCAGGGCCAGCGACGCGAAGCCCACGCGCAGCAGCAGCACCCGCGACAGCCCCGGCCGGCGGCCCTGCGCGACGGAGGCCAGCGCCCAGCCCAGGGAGCCGGCGGTCAACGGGATGCCGGCCGCGACGGGGCTGTAGCCGTGCAGCTCGGTGAGGGCGAGGGGCAGCAGCGCGTCCACCCCGAAGAAGGAGGCGGCCAGCAGCCCGCGGGAGGCCACCACGGTCGGCAGCCCGCGCGCCGCGCGCACCGTGCCCGGCGGCAGCAACCGCCGGAGCCCGGCGACGAGGGCGGCCAGACCCACCGCGACGAGGACGACGGAGAGGCCGTCCAGCCGCTGCCCGGCGTACTGCAGCGCCGCGATCCCCAGCCCGGCCAGCCCCGCCCACCAGCGCCGCGCCGGGTCGGGCCTGCCCGGCTCCCCGGGCACCGGCAGCGCCCGGAGCGCGGGCAGCACCAGCACCAGCCCGGCGAGGACCAGCGGCAGCAGCCCGAGGAACACCAGCCGCCACGACGCGTGCGCGGTGACCAGCCCGGCGATCACCGGCCCCGCGAGGGCGGGCACCACCCAGGCGGTGGAGAACGCGCCGAACAGCGCCGGGCGCACGCGGGCCGGGAAGGCCTGGCCGGCCGCCACGTAGAGGGAGACGGCGATCAGACCCGAGCCCAGCCCCTGCACGGCACGGCCGGCCACCAGCACGGCCATCGACCCGGCCAGCCCCGCGGCCAGCAACCCGGCGGCGAACACCCCGACCCCGGCGACGACGGCCGTCCGGGGCCCGCGGCGGTCGCCGATGTCGCCGCCGACGACCATGCCGACGACCGAGGCGACGAGGAAGGCGGAGAACGGCCAGCCGTACCAGGCCAGCCCGTCGAGCTCGGCCACCACGGTCGGCATCGCCGTGCCCACGGCCATCGTCTCGAAGGCGATCAGGGTGACGAGCAGCAGCAGGCCGGTGGTCCGCAACCGCAGGCCCCGGCCGAAGATCCCCCCGTCGACGGACTCCACGTCTGCGCCCAACCCGCCGCCCTCCTCCGCACTTCCCGCCCCCGGACACGACCGAGCGCCGGTCCCCCGACGGGGGGACCGGCGCTCGGCCGCCGTGGCCTCGTCCCGAGGCTCGCGCCGCGCCGGAGCGTGGCGTGAGGAGGACGGGGCCCTTACGCCTTGCGGGCGGTGATGATCTCGGTCGCCTGCGGCACGACGGTGTTCAGGTCGCCGACGACGCCGAAGTCGGCCAGCTCGAAGATCGGGGCCTCGGGGTCCTTGTTGATGGCCACGATGGTCTTCGAGGTCTGCATGCCGGCCCGGTGCTGGATGGCGCCGGAGATGCCGACCGCGACGTAGAGCTGCGGCGACACCGTCTTGCCGGTCTGGCCGACCTGGAAGCTGTGCGGGTAGAAGCCGGAGTCCACCGCCGCGCGGGAGGCGCCGACGGCCCCGCCGAGGGAGTCGGCCAGGCCCTCGATGACCGAGAAGTTCTCCGCCGACGCCACGCCGCGCCCGCCGGAGACGACGATGGCGGCCTCGGTCAGCTCCGGCCGCGAGGACTTCTGCTCCACGACCCGGTCGAGCACGCGGGTGGCCTTCGCGGCGTCGGAGAGCTGGACGGCGACCTGCTGCTCGGTGCCCGCGGCCGGCGCCGGCTCGGGGGCGACCGAGTTGCCGCGCAGCGTGTAGATGGGCGTGCCGACCTTCACCCGCGAGTGCACGATGGTCTGCCCGGCGAAGGCGAGCTGCGTCGCCGTCCCGTCGGACGCGATCTCCGTGACGTCGGTCAGGAAGCCGCTGCCGGTCTTCAGGGCGACGCGGGCGGCGATCTCCCTGCCCTCGGGCGAGGACGGGATGACCACGGCCGCCGGCGACCTCTCGCTCACCAGCTGGGCCAGCACCTCGGCCTTGGGGGCGACCAGGTACTCGTCGATCTCGGGGCTCTCGGCGACGTAGACGGTCGCCGCGCCGTACTCGGCGAGCTTCTCCCGCACCGCGGCGGCCGCACCGGGGGCCGCGGCGACGACGGCCGACACCTCACCCAGGGCGCGGGCGGCGGTGAGCGCCTCCAGCGTCGTCTTGCGCACACCGTCGCCGGTGGGGTTCAGCTCGGCCAGGACCAGGACCTCTGCCATGACGTGTCTGTCTCCTCTACCTGTGATCCGGGTCCGCGCTCAGACGATCTTCTGGCCGGCGAGGAAGTCGACGAACTTCTGCGCACCGTCGCCCTCGTCGGGCACCTTGACGCCCTCGCCCTTGGGCGGGCGGCCGGCGAAGTCCAGCACCTCGCTGGTGGCGCTGCCCAGGCCGACGGTGGAGGGGTCGATGCCCAGGTCGGCGAGCGACTTGGTCTCCACCGGCTTCTTCTTGGCCGCCATGATGCCCTTGAAGGAGGGGTAGCGCGGCTCGTTGATGGTGTCCCAGGTGGACACGATCGCCGGCAGCGGGGCCTCCAGGGCCCAGTAGCCGCCGTCGGTCTGCCGGTTCACCTTGACCGTGGAGCCCTCGACGGTGAGCTTCTGCGCACCCGACACCTGCGGCAGACCCAGGCGCTCGGCCAGCAGCGCCGGCATCACCGCCACCTGGCCGTCGGTCGAGGTGGCGCCGGTGAGGACGAGGTCGTACTCCATCTGCTGCAGCGCCGCGGCGAGGATCGCCGAGGTCTGGATGGCGCACGAGCCGTGGATGGCGTCGTCCACGACGTGGACGGCCTTGTCGGCGCCCATCGACAGTGCCTTGCGGATCGCGTCGGTGGCGCTGGCCGGGCCCACGGTCAGCACGGTCACCTCGCCGCCCTGCGCCTCCTTGACAGTGAGCGCCTCCTCGATGGCGTACTCGTCGATCTCGTTGAGAACGTTGTCGGCACCGGCACGCGCGACGGTGTTGTCCGACGGGTCCAGCGAGCGCTGGGTGCCGGAATCGGGGACCTGCTTGACCAGAACGACGATGTTCATCGCCAGACCTACCTCCGGGAACGGTCAGGGGACGCGAGCCCGACGGCCCGCCTGGCTCCAACTCTGGAGGTTACGTCCAGGTGTCGACCGCCGGGACGGCGGAGACCGGTGACGCCCGTCTCACCGGGGAGGAGACCACTCCCCCGTCGCGGCGAACCGGCGCAGGGTCTCCGCGTGCGGCGCCAGGTCCAGCCCCTGGCCGGCCACCCACTCGTCGGAGTAGTAGGTGTGGGCGTACCGCTCGCCGCCGTCGCACAGCAGGGTGACGACGCTGCCGCGGACGCCGGCCCGCAGCATCTCGGCGACCAGCGTGAAGGCCCCCCACAGGTTCGTGCCGGTCGATCCCCCGGCCCGCCGTCCGGTCGCCTCGGCGAGGTGGCGCATCGCCGCCAGCGACGCGGCGTCCGGGACGCCGATCATGCGGTCGACGATCGTCGGCACGAACGAGGGCTCCACGCGGGGCCGGCCGATGCCCTCGATGCGGGAGGGGAGTCCGGTCGTCAGGTCCGGGTCCCCCGCGGCCCAGCCGGGGAGGAACGCCGAGCCCTCCGGGTCGACGACGGCCAGCCGGGTGCGGAACCGCCGGTAGCGCAGGTAGCGGCCGATGGTGGCGCTGGTGCCGCCGGTACCGGCGCCGACGACCACCCAGTCGGGGACGGGGTGCCGCTCGAGCGCCATCTGGTCGAACACCGACTCGGCGATGTTGTTGTTGCCGCGCCAGTCCGTGGCCCGTTCGGCGTAGGTGAACTGGTCCAGGAAGTGACCGCCGCACTCCGCGGCCAGCCGGCGGGCCTCGTCGTACATGTCCGGCGCGTTCTCCACGAAGGAGCAGCGGCCGCCGTGGAACTCGATGAGCGCCACCTTCTCCGCGCTGGTCGAGGCCGGCATGACGGCCACGAACGGCAGGCCGAGCATGCGGGCGAAGTACGCCTCGCTGACCGCGGTGGAGCCGCTGGAGGCCTCCACCACCGGCGTCCCCTCGGTGATCTGCCCCGAGCACAACCCGTACAGGAACAGCGACCGCGCCAGCCGGTGCTTGAGGCTGCCGGTCGGGTGGGTCGACTCGTCCTTCAGGTACAGGTCGATCTCCCACTCGGGCGGGAGCGGGTAGGCCAGCAGGTGGGTGTCGGCGCTGCGGTGGGCGTCGGCCTCGACCACGGCGACCGCCCGGTCCACCCACGCGCGGCCGGCGAGGTCGGAACGGTCGATGTCGGGGGCCTCCGGTGCGCTCACCGGGCCATCGTGGCGCACGGGCCGGCACCGGCCCGCACGACCTTCCCGGCACCCCCGTCGCGGTCCTACGCTGCCCGCGCGAGGCGGCCACCGCCGGGCCGCCGGGGGAGCACCCATGACCGCGAGCCAGTTCGGCCCCTACGAGCTCGCCGAGATCCTCGGGGTCGGCGGGATGGGCGAGGTCTGGCGCGCCCGGGACACCCGCCGGGACCGGTGGGTGGCCCTGAAGCTGCTGCCCGCGCAGCTCAACGCCGACCGCGAGTTCGCCAACCGCTTCCGCCGGGAGTCCCACGTCGCCGCCCGCCTGCGCGAGCCGCACGTGATCCCCATCCACGACTACGGGGAGATCGACGGCCGGCTGTTCATCGACATGCGGCTGGTCGACGGCCAGGACCTGGGCCGGCTGCTGCAGGACGGCCCGCTGCCGCCCGCGCGCGCGGTGGCCCTGCTCGGGCAGGTCGCCGACGCGCTGCAGGCGGCGCACGACGACGGCCTGGTGCACCGGGACGTCAAGCCGGGGAACGTCCTGGTGACCCGCAGCGACTTCGTGTACGTCGTCGACTTCGGCATCGCCCGGTCGGTCGGCAGCACCAGCACCTCGCTGACCATGACCGGGGCGACGGTCGGCACGCTGGACTACATGGCCCCGGAGCGGTTCACCAACCAGCCGCTGGACGGGCGGGTGGACGTCTACTCCCTGGCCTGCGTGCTCGCCGAGGCCGTCACCGCCCGGCGTCCCTTCCGGGGCGAGGACCTGCCCGCGCTGCTGTACGCGCACCTCTACACCGACCCGCCGCGGCCCAGCGAGGTCGTCCCGGGCGTCCCCGCCGCGCTCGACGAGGTCGTCGCCCGCGGGATGGCCAAGCGGCCCGAGGACCGGTACGACACCCCGGGCGAGCTGATGGCCGCCGCACGGTCCGCGCTCACCGGCGCCCCGGCGGCGCGGCGCACCCCGGGTACCGACGGACCCCCTGCGGCGGACGGGGCCCCGGAGACCGTGCCGGCCCCGGCCGTCGCGGGCGGACCGGTCGGCGTCCCGGATCTCGGCATCACCTCCGGGGACGGCAGCCACCGGTCGGTGGACCCGCTTCCGGCGCCCACCGCGGCAGCGGCACCCCTCCCGCCGCCCCCGGCGGCCGCGTTCCCGCCCGGCCTCCCGCGACCGCGACCGCAGTGGGGGCGCCGCCTGGCGGTCGCCGCCGCCCTCGTCCTCCTGGTCGGCGGTGCGGGCCTGGGTGCCGCGCAGCTCTGGCCGGCCGACGACGGCGGGGGCACGGCGACGGCCGGGGCCGGGACCGGCGCACCGGGCGGCAGCAGCGGACCGGCCGGCCAGGACCGGCCGTCCCCGCAGGAGCAGCGGCCCGTCCCGGAAGCGAGCGTCGCGGTACCGACGGCGGTGGGGGAACCGGTGGACGTCCCGCCGACCCCGGGCTTCCTCGCCGTCGCCCCCAACGGCCGCTACGCCTACATCGCCCACCGCGACGAGGGCGTCGTCTCTGTCCTCGACACGACCTCGCTGGCGGTCAACGCGACGATCCGGATCGAGGCCGGTCCGCCCCAGTTCGTCACCTTCTCGCCGGCCGGCGACCGGGCCTACATCACCGTCTACAACGCCGACTACAGCGAGAACGCCGTCGTCTTCGTGGACACCGCGACCAACGAGGTGACCGCCACCGTCGAGGTCGGGCTGCGGCCGTTCGCGCCCGCGGTCTCCGCCGACGGCGCGTTGCTCTACATCCCCCTGCACAACGAGGGCCGGGTCGAGGTGCTCGACACCGCCACCGCCCGGGAGGTCGACTCCTACGAGGTGCCGCCGAACCCGCACTGGATCGCGCTCAGCGACGACGGCACCCGCGCGTACACCGCCAACCACGAGTCCGACGTCCTGTCGGTGCTCGACCTCACCGACGGCGGCCGCGTCCTCGGCACCCTGCCCGCCGGCGACTCCCCGCACAGCGTCGCCGTCTCCCCCGACGGCAGCCGGGTCGCCGTGGTCGCGTTCGACAGCAGCGACGTCCACGTCGTCGACACCGCGACCGAGCAGGTGGTGGCCAGCGGCCCGGTCGGGGACAACCCGCAGGACGTCACCTGGGCGCCCGACGGCCGCCGCTTCTACACCGCCGACGTCGAGGGCGGCACGATGTCGGTGGTCGCGGCCGACACCCTGGCGGTCACCGCCAGCGTGCCGGCCGGGGAGTCCCCCACGAGCGTGGACGTCTCCCCCGACGGCGCCCGCGCCTACGTCACCGACCTGGCGACCGCCACGGTCCGGGTGTTCGACCTCACCGGGTAGGTGCCCCGCTGCGGACGCCGGTCAGCCCACCGCGGCGGGTCCCGTGGCGGGCTCCGCGGCGGCGACCAGCACCGGCCGCTCCGCGGGGACCACGGTGACGGCCGTGCCGGGGGTGAGGTCCTGGCTGCCGGCGCTGGCGACGTCGACCAGCACCTCGGCCCCGTCGGGCAGGGCGACCGCCAGCCGGGTGGTGGCGCCGGAGAAGGTGCGGGTGACGACCCGCCCGGCGCCCCGCTCGTCCGCGGTGACCAGCAGGCCCTCCGGCCGGACCAGCGCCACCGCCGGGCCCGGCGCCGGGGCGGCGCCCAGCACCTCGCGGCGCACCCCCAGGAACTCGACGTCGCCGTCGCCGAGCACGGCGGGGATGCGGTTCATCGTGCCGACGAACTGGGCCACGAAGGCCGTCGCCGGGCGCTCGTAGAGCTCGTCGGGCGAGGCGACCTGCTCCAGCCGGCCGGCCCGCATGACGCCGACCCGGTCGGCGACCGACAGCGCCTCGGCCTGGTCGTGGGTGACGAAGACCGTCGTGATCCCCAGCTCGAGCTGCAGCCGGCGGATCTCCTCGCGCAGCTGCACGCGGACCTGCGCGTCGAGGGCCGACAGCGGTTCGTCCAGCAGCAGCACCCGCGGCTCGACGGCCAGGGCCCGGGCCAGCGCCACCCGCTGCTGCTGGCCGCCGGAGAGCTGGTGCGGGTAGCGGCCGGCGCGGTCGGCCAGGCCCACGAGCTCCAGCAGCTCCCCGGCCCGCCCGCGCCGCTCGTCCCGCGAGCCGCGCCGGCGCACCCGCAGGCCGAAGGCGACGTTGTCGGCCACGGTCAGGTTGGGGAACAGGCTGTAGGCCTGGAACACCATGCCCATGTCGCGCTTGTTCGCCGGAACCCCGGTGACGTCGTCGCCGTCGAGGAGCACCCGCCCGGAGTCGGGGCGCTCGAAGCCGGCGATCGCCCTCAGCGCCGTCGTCTTGCCGCAGCCGGAGGGCCCCAGCAGGGCGAGGAACTCCCCGCCGGTGATGTCGAGGTCCAGCCCGTCCAGGGCGAGGACGGTGCCGTAGCGCCGGGTGAGGCCCTCCAGCCGGACGGCGACGCCGGGCCGCTGCCGGAGCTCGGCGGCGGCCGCGTTGCCCGGTGCGGGAGCCGGCGACGGGACCGAGGAGGTCGAGGGGACGGCGGTCATGCGGGGTCCTCCTCCCGGCGCCGGCGGTCCAGCGCGGAGATCAGCAGGAGCAGCGCCCAGGTGAGCAGCAGCGAGAGCACCGAGACCGCCACCGACAGCTGCGGCTCGGCCCCGGAGGCGAGCACGATCCAGGTCGGGAAGGTCTGGAAACCGAGGATGTTGGCGACGGTGAACTCGCCGAGCACCAGGGCGACGGCGAGGAACGAGGCGTTGAGCACCGACGTGCGCAGCACCGGCAGCACCACCGAGACCATCACCCGCGGCCAGGAGGCGCCGAGGTTGCGGGCGGCCTCGGTGAGCGTGCGCAGCCCGGCGCCGCGCACCCCGGCGTCCAGGGCGCGGTACACGAAGGGCATCGCCAGCACGACGTAGACCAGCACCAGGATCCAGGGCAGGTCGGGCTCCTGGAGGGCGAACATGAACTCCGCCAGCGGGGTGCCGAGGAAGTAGTCCGGAGCCCAGGCGAGGACGCTGCGGACGCCGACGACGAGGGCGATCGGCGGCAGCACGAGCGGCAGCAGGGTGAGCAGCTCGACCGTCGTCCGCAGCCGCGGCAGCCGCAGCTCCACCAGGACGACGACGGGTACCACCAGCACGAGGGCGACGACCACGGTGAGCAGCGCGAGCACCAGCGAGCGGCCGAACGCCTCGGCGAAGCCCTCGGCGCCGGGGATCCGGGTGTACGGCTCGAGGGTGACGCCGCCGTCGCGCCGGTCGCGGACGGTGAACCAGATCGACGCGCCCAGCGGGACGAGGAAGTAGACGCCCAGGACGGCGAAGACCGCCCAGCGCCACCACCCGCCGCCCCGGCGCCCGGGACGGGTCGGCGTCTCCGGGGCGACGCTGCCGGCTCCGGTCACGCCCGTGGTCATGGTGGTCACCGCCCCGCCTCGCCGGCGCTCGTCGCGATGCCGGCCGGCGCCGCGTCGCTGCCTGACCCCGCCGGCCCGGTCACGTGAGCCACCGCTGCGCTCGCCGCTGCACCCAGGCGTAGAAGACCATCACCAGGCCGACGAGCACGACCATGCCCAGGGCCAGCGCCTTGCCCAGGTTCTCCGCGCCCACGACGACGTTGCTCGACAGCGAGTCGGCGATCTGCAGGGTGACCAGCGGGACGCTGCTGCCGACGAGCGCCTTGGCGGTCGCGTAGGCGGCGAACGCCGAGGCGAACAGCAGCATGGCCGCCCCCAGCACCGGCGGCGCCAGCACCGGCCCGCCCACGTACCGCCAGTACTGCCAGCCGCTGGCGCCGAGGTTGTCGGCCGCCTCCCGCCACTGCGGGCGCAGCGCCTCCACCGCGGGGGTGATGGTGAGGACCATCAGCGGGATCAGGAAGTACAGGTAGACCAGCGCCAGGCCGCTCATGGAGTACAGCGAGAAGCCGTCCAGGCCGAGTCTCTCGGTGAGCAGCGGGGTGACGACGCCGGCGTTGCCGATGGTGGCGAGGAAGGCGAACGCGAGCGGGACGCCGCCGAAGTTGGCCAGCACGCCGGAGGCGGTGAGCACCAGCCGGCGCAGCGCCCGCCCGCGGCGGGAGCCGACGACCGCGAAGGACAGGGCGAGGCCCAGCACCGTGGCGAGCACGGCGGTGGTCGCGGACAGCTGCAGGCTGCCGAGGTAGGCCCGCCCGGAGGCGCCCTCGGTGATGCTGCTGATGTTGTCGGTGGACCAGGTCTCGTCGAAGGTGATCGGGTCGGTGACCCGGAACGCCTCGACCGCGAGCACGCCCAGCGGCAGCAGCAGGAAGACCGCGACGTAGAGGAAGAACGGCAGCGTGCCCAGCACGCTGAGCAGCCCCGCGCGGCGAGCGCGGGGCTGCTCGGCGCGGCGCGCGCCGGCGCGCCGGCCGCCGCGGGTGCGGGGAGCCGGCGCGCCGGGGGCCTCCAGGGTGGTGCTCAGCCGGAGATCTCCTCGTTCCAGCGGGCCGTCACGACCTCCTTGGCGGCGACCTCCTGCTCCTCGGTCGGGAACTGGGCCTCGCCCTCGACCGTGGGCAGGGCGGCCAGCGCCTCGGCGTCGGCGGTGCCGGCCTCCTCCATCGCGTCCAGCCGCACCGGGCGGGCGCCGCCGGCCAGCCAGAGGTTCTGGCCCTCGTCGCTGTAGAGGAACTCCTGCCAGAGCCGGGCGGCGGCCGGGTGCGGGGCGTAGGCGCTGATGGCCTGGCTGTAGTAGCCGCCGTACAGCCCGTCGGCGGGGACGACCACCTGCCACTCGGTGCCGATCTCGGCGAGGCCCTCGGCGTAGGCGGCGTTCAGGTAGTCCCAGTCGATGACGATCGGGGTCTCGCCGCTCTCGACGGTGGCCGGCGTGCTCTCGACCGGGTTGAAGTTGCCGATCTCCTTGAGCTCGACGAAGAAGTCGATGCCGGGGCCGATGTCGTCGAGGTCGCCCCCGTTGGACAGCGCCGCGGCCCACACGCCGCCGAAGGCCGCCGCGGCCTGCGTCGGGTTGCCGTTGAGCGCCACCTGGCCGCGGTACTGCGGGTCGAGCAGGTCCTGCATCGTCTCCGGGCACTCGGCGACGATGGTGGCGTTGCAGCCGATGGAGATGTAGCCGCCGTAGTCGTTGTACCAGTGGCCCTCCGGGTCCTTCTGCCCCTCGGGGATGTCGTCCCAGGTCTCGACCTGGTACGGGGCGAGGAGGTCCTGGGCCTGGGCCTGGCGGGCGAAGGCGGTGCCGAGGTCGAGCACGTCGGGCGCGCGGTCCTGGCCCCGCTGGCTCTGGACGGCGTTGAGCTCGTCCTGGCTCGAGCCGTCGGGCAGCGTGCTGTTGACCCGGATGTCGTACTTCTCCTCGAACGTCGAGATGATCTCGCCGTAGTTCGCCCAGTCCGGCGGCAGGGCGATGACGTTGAGCTCGCCCTCGGCCTGCGCGGCGGCGATCAGGTCGTCCATCGAGCCGAAGTCCGCGAGCGAGGTGGCCGCCGCGGCGTCGGACCCGCCACCGCCTCCGCCGCCGCTCCCGCCCCCGTCGTCACCGCCGCAGGCGGCGAGGGTCAGGCCGGCCGCGAGCAGGGCCGTGAGCCCGGTCGCGGCGGTCTTGGGGGTGCTGCGTCGCACGGGGTTCCTCCATGTCGGTACCGGAGCATCTGCGCCGGGCTGCGGCTCACCGCGGCCCGGCGGCCTCCGGGATGGTGACAGACGGCGAGGCGTCAGGTGGCCCGGAACGGCGACGGTGTGGCCAACACGAGACGAACTGCGCGCGTCACCGCCCGCTGAAGGTCGCCTTGCCCGGGCCGTTCTCGATGAACGACTGCATGCCGGTGCGCTGGTCCTCGGTGCCGAACAGGCCGGAGAACAGCCGGGTCTCCAGCGCCAGCCCCTGCGGCAGGGTCATGTCCAGGCCGTCGTGGACCGCCTGCTTGGCCGCGGCCAGCGCCAGGGTGGGTCCGGCGGCGAAGCGGCGGGCCATGGCCAGCGCGGTGGAGTAGACCTCGTCGTCGGGCACGACGGCGTCGGCCAGCCCCATCTCCAGGGCCTCCTCGGCGGACACGTGCCGGCCGGTGAAGATCAGGTCCTTGGCCTTCGCGGGACCCACCAGGCGGGCCAGCCGCTGCGTGCCGCCGGCGCCCGGGATGATGCCGAGGGTGATCTCGGGCAGGCCCACCTTGGCCCCGGCGCCCATGACCCGGAAGTCGGCGCACAGCGCCAGCTCGTAGCCGCCGCCGAGCGCGTAGCCGGTGATGGCGGCGATGACCGGCCGCGGGATGCGCTCCACCGCGGCGAAGGACTCGGTGAGCTCCCGGCCCCAGACCGCCATCCCGCGCGCGTCGAGGTCGGCCATGGCCTTGATGTCGGCCCCCGCGGCGAACACCCGCTCACCGCCGTAGAGCACCACCGCCCGCACGTCCTCGCGGCGGCCGGCCTCCAGCGCGGCCGCGCGGACCTCCCGGTGCAGCTGGTCGTCGATCGCGTTCATCTTGGGCCGGTCGAGGCGGATGGTGCCCACCCCGTCCTCGACCTGCAGGGTCACGAACTCCGGCTCGCTCACGGGTACCTCCGGCGGTGGGGACGTCGTCGTCCCCGGAACCCTAGGAGAGCGCCGGGCAGGCCGGCCCGGCGGGCGGTCGACCGGCGGCATCCCTCCCGGCTGGAGCGTTGGCCCAGGAGGAGCCAGGACGCGCCTGCGAGTGGCCGGTACGGGGCCACCGCTGGGCTCGACGCGTCGCCGTCCGAGTGGTCGCCGGAGCTGCTCGGGGATCGAGCGTCGGGGTCAGCCCGCGCGGCGGGCGGTGAAGCGGCCGTCGGCGCGGTCCAGCCGCAGCGGCAGGGCGAAGGTCTCCGACAGTCCCTCGGCGGTGAGCACGGCCTCCATCGGGCCGGCCGCCACCACCTCGCCGCCGCGCAGCAGCAGCGCGTGGGTGTAGCCGGGCGGGATCTCCTCGACGTGGTGGGTCACCAGCACCTGGGCCGGCGCGTACAGGTAGCCGGCGAGGTCGGACAGCCGGGCCACGAGGTCCTCCCGGCCGGCGAGGTCCAGCCCCGCACCCGGCTCGTCCAGCAGCAGCAGCTCCGGGTCGGGCATGAGCGCCCGCGCGATCTGCACCCGCTTGCGCTCGCCCTCGCTCAGCGTGCCGAACGGGCGGTGGGCGAAGGCGTCGACGCCCCACTGCCGCATCAGCATCCCCGCGCGGGTGAGGTCGGCGATCTCGTAGCGCTCCCGCCAGCGGCCCACGACGGCGTAGCCGGCCGAGACGACGACGTCCCCGGTGCGCTCGCCCGGGCCGATCCGCTGGGCGAGGGCCGCGCTGGTCAGGCCGATGCGCGGGCGCAGCTCGAAGACGTCGACGGCACCGAGGGTCTCCCCCAGCAGCCGGACCTCGCCGCGGGTCGGGTGCATGTGCGCCGACACCAGCTGCAGCAGCGTCGTCTTGCCGGCGCCGTTGGGCCCCAGCACCACCCAGCGCTCGTCGGCGCGCACGGTCCAGTCGACCCCGCGCAGCAGGTGGGTCTCGCCGCGGACGACGTCCACACCGCGGACCTCGACGACGGACTCGGCTCCCGAGGCGGGGAACGGGGCGGTGCTCGACACGAGGCCATCCAACCAACCCGCCCCGGCCCGCCGGTTGGCAGGATCGGGAGATGCGCGCAGCAGGGGACGACCTCGAGGTCTGGCCGGGCTCACCCGCACCGCTGGGTGCGCAATGGGACGGGAACGGCACCAACTTCGCGCTCTGGTCGGCCGGGGCGCAGGCGGTCGACCTGTGCCTGTTCGACCCCGACGGCACCGAGCACCGCCACCGGCTGCAGGAGACCACCCACCAGGTCTGGCACGGCCGGGTGGCCGGCGTCGGGCCCGGGCAGCGCTACGGCTACCGGGTCCACGGCGGCCACGACCCCGGCGCCGGGCAGCGCTACAACCCGGCCAAGCTGCTGCTCGACCCCTACGCCCGCGCGGTCGACGGCGAGCTGGCGCTGGACCCGGCGCTGTTCGGCCACACCGGCGACGCGGTCGACTCGGGCGTCGCCGAGACCACCGACTCGGCGCCCTTCGTGCCCCGAGGGGTCGTGGTGCACGACCCGTTCCCGTGGGACGGCGACCGGCACCCGGGGACGCCGTGGTCGGACACCGTCATCTACGAGGTGCACGTGCGCGGGGCGACGATGCGCCACCCCGACGTCCCGCCGGCCCTGCGCGGCACCTACGCGGGCCTGGCCCACCCGGCGTTCGTGGAGCACCTGCGCTCGCTCGGGGTGACCACCGTGGAGCTGCTGCCGGTGCACCACTTCGTCAGCGAGCCGCACCTGCTCCGGCGCGGGCTCACCAACTACTGGGGCTACAACACGCTGGGCTACTTCGCGCCGCACGCGGCGTACAGCTCCTCCGGGTCGGCCGGGCAGCAGGTGACCGAGTTCAAGGCGATGGTCAAGGCGCTGCACGCCGCGGGCATCGAGGTGGTCCTCGACGTGGTCTACAACCACACCGCCGAGGGTGATCACGCCGGCCCCACGCTGTCGTTCAAGGGCATCGACAACCGCGGCTACTACCGGCTCGACGGCGCCAACCCCGCCCGCTACACCGACTACACCGGCTGCGGGAACACCCTCGACGTCCGGCGCCCGCAGGTGCTGGCCCTGCTCATGGACTCCCTGCGGTACTGGGTGACCGAGATGCACGTCGACGGGTTCCGGTTCGACCTGGCCGCGGCGCTCGCCCGGTCGATGCACGACGTCGACCGGCTGTCGGCCTTCTTCGACGTCGTCCACCAGGACCCGGTGGTCAGCCAGGTGAAGCTGATCGCCGAGCCGTGGGACATCGGCGAGGGGGGCTACCAGGTCGGCAACTTCCCGCCGCTGTGGACCGAGTGGAACGGGCTCTACCGCGACACCGTGCGCGACGTGTGGGCCGGGGCGCACGTCGGCGTCCGCGACCTGGCCTACCGGCTCACCGGCTCCTCGGACCTCTACCGCTCCGACGGCCGCCGGCCGTTCGCCAGCATCAACTTCGTGACCGCCCACGACGGCTTCACCATGCGCGACCTCGTCACCTACGAGCACAAGCGCAACGAGGCCAACGGCGAGGACAACCGGGACGGCGAGAGCCACAACCGGAACTGGAACTGCGGCGTCGAGGGCCCCACCGACGACCCCGCGGTGACCGAGCTGCGCGGCCGCCAGGTGCGCAACCTGCTGACGACGCTCCTGCTGTCGACCGGCGTGCCGATGCTGACCGCCGGCGACGAGCTCGGCCGCACCCAGCAGGGCAACAACAACGCCTACTGCCAGGACAACGAGCTCTCCTGGCTGGACTGGGAGGACGTCGACGGCGACCTGCTGGCCTTCGTCTCCCGGCTGGTCGCCATCCGGCGGACCTCACCGGTGCTGCGCCAGGTCGCCTTCTTCGAGGGGCACGAGATCCCCGGCACCGGCGGGACGCGCGACCTGGCGTGGTTCGCGGCCGACGGCGGCCAGCTGACGACGAGCGACTGGTTCGACACCGATCTGCAGACGATCGGCATGTACCTCGACGGGCGCGGCATCCGGCACCGGGACGAGCGCGGCCGCCCGGTGCACGACGAGTCCTACCTGGTCTGGCTGAACGCCGGGGCCGACCCGGTCACCGTGCAGCTGCCCGGCCCGCCCTGGAGCGACGGCTACGAGTTCGTCGTCTCCACCGAGTTCCCGACCGGCGTCCCGCCGCGCCCGGCGGTCGTGGCGCCCGGCGCGATCGAGGTCCCCTCGCGCACGGTCTGGCTGCTGCGGGTGCTCCGCCGTCCCTGAGCCGGGGCCGCCCGGTCAGGACCGCACGACCAGAACCGGGGCGCGACGGGTCGGCGCGCGCCGGGGACGGCGGCGAGCCGGGGTGGACCGGCCGCGGGGCCCCGGAGGGGCTCCCGGACGGGACACGGGCAGCGGCTCAGCGCAGACCGGGACGGCACGTGGCAGCCCTGTCGGCCCCGCTGCAGGGGCCCGCGCCGAGCTCGCGAGGCGTGGGGGGCAGCGGCGTCCTTCGTCAGTCCTGGGGCTGCTCGAAGGTGATGACCGTCCAGCCCAGCAGCAGGCGGTCGCCGTCGGACAGCGGGTGGGCCACCCCCGGCTCGAGCTGGGTCCACTCGGTGGCCTCCGGGCCGGCCACGTGGGTGCCGTTGAGCGAGCCGAGGTCGACCAGCGACACCTCCCGGCCCTGGCGCTGCACGGCGGCGTGGGCCGAGGAGAGCACGTTCTGGGTGTCGGCGATCGGCACCGGTCGCGCGGACCCGGTGGTGACCAGCTCGTGGCTGTCGGGGCGCCGGCCGAGGACGAGGTCCTCGTCGACGGTGACGACCAGGCCGTCGTCGAAGCGGAGGATCGGCGCGGCCGGGGCGTCGGGCTTCCAGAACGCCGTCTCCTCCCCGCCGTCCGGGGCGGCACCCTGCGCGGCGGCGGCCGGGGCGTAGCCCCCGCCGGGCGCGCCGAAGCCCGCGTCGGAGCCGGCGGAGAACGACGAGGGCGCCTGTGTCGCGCTCGGCGCCACGGCGGCCGAGGGGTGGGCGGCGGCGGCCAGCTGCAGCATCGCGCCGCCGCCGGGCACCGTGCCCTCGACGAGGTCGTAGGCCACGCCCGGCGGCATGGACGGGACCGGCTGACCGGGACCGACGTAGAGACTGGAGCCCAGCTGGAAGCCGGCGGCCAGCGTGCACCCGCCCTCGACCTGGTGCCCGGCGACGGGGACGCCGTCCACCGCCGGCTGGCCCTTGCCGGCCCACAGCGCCACGCCCGTGCCGGTGCCGCCCGCGGCGTCGACGAGGACGACGGCGAAGGACGCCGACCCGCCGCCCAGCGCGGCGACCTCGCCGGCCACCGCGCCCAGCACGCGATCGGCGCCGGGGCCGGACACCCCCAGGCAGGCGTGCAGAGCGGCCGTCAGCGCGGGGGCACCGGGAGCGTCCACCCACAGCAGACCGCCGCCGCGACGGGCGACGACGGAGTCTCCGGGCAGGACTTCACAGCGGTCGGGCATGCCCGCCAGCCTAGTGACCGAGGACGGAACTCGGCGGTCCGGCGGGCCCGCCACGCCGGTCGCCCCGCCGGACGGCGGGAACGGTGCGACCGGCGTGGCGGATGTGGTCGTACCTCGGCTCGCGGTCCTCGTTCAGGCGGTCACGACGAGGCCGAGCTCCGCGGGGTCGGCGAGGTGCGCGGAGTGCGGCAGCACGCGCACGGTGTAACCGAAGGCGCCGGTCCGCTCGAGCGGCAGCGTCGCGGTGAACCAGTGCCGGGAGCCGTCGGTGTGCTCGTGGGCCATGGGCACCGTGGTGACCTCGTGCAGCCCGTCGGCGTCGTCGACCCGTCCGTAGGCGGCCTGGACCTCGACGTCGTCCGGGGTCAGGCCGGGCAGCTCCACCTCGGCCCGCAGGGCCAGGGTGGTGCCGATCTCGGGGGTGTCCCCCACCCCGGTCGCCTCCACGTGCGCGACCCGGACGGTGGCCCAGCGGTCGGCCAGCCGGGCCCGCCACGCCGACTCCTCCCGGGCCGGCGCGTAGCCGCCGCCGGCCATGGCCCGGGCCGAGCCGGAGGCGGGCACGTACAGCCGCTGCACGTAGTCGCGGACCATGCGGGTGGCCAGCACCTTCGGACCGGTCTCGCGCAGCGTGTGCCGGACCATCTCCACCCACCGGCTGGGGATGCCGTCGCGGTCGGTCTCGTAGAAGCGCGGGATGACCTGCGTGCCCAGCAGCTCGTAGATCGCCCGGGCCTCGACGTCGTCGCGCCGGTCGGGGTCGGCGACGCCGTCGGCGGTCGGGATGGCCCAGCCGTTCTGGCCGTCGAACCACTCGTCCCACCAGCCGTCGCGGATGGAGAGGTTGAGCCCGCCGTTGAGCGCGGCCTTCATCCCCGACGTGCCGCACGCCTCCAGCGGGCGCAACGGGTTGTTCAGCCAGACGTCGCAGCCCCAGTACAGGTACCGGGCCATGCCGATGTCGTATCCCGGCAGGAAGGCGATCCGGTGCCGGACGGCGGGGTCGTCGGCGAACTTGACCATCTGCTGGATGAGCTGCTTGCCGCCGTCGTCGGCCGGGTGGCTCTTGCCGGCGATGACCAGCTGCACGGGCCGCTCGGCGTCCAGCAGCAGCGCCCGCAGCCGCTCGGGGTCGCGCAGCATGAGCGTCAGCCGCTTGTAGCTGGGCACGCGCCGGGCGAAGCCGATGGTCAGCACGTCGGGGTCGAACGCGGTGTCGGTCCAGCCGACCTCGGCCTCGGCCGCGCCCCGCGACAGCGCGGTCTCCCGCAGCCGGCGGCGCACCTCGTCGACCAGCCGGCCGCGCAGCATGCGGCGGGTGTTCCACAGGTCGCCGGCCGGGATCCGGTCGACGCCGTCGAAGGACGCCGGGCCCTCGCTCCCCAACGGGTCGCCGGAGCCGGAGCTCTGCGTGCCGAGGTCGACCAGCTCCCGGGCGGTCCAGGTGGGGGCGTGCACGCCGTTGGTGATCGAGGAGATGGGCACGTCGGACTCGTCGAAGCCCGGCCAGAGACCGCTGAACATCCCCCGGCTGACGTGCCCGTGCAACCGGCTCACGCCGTTGGCGCGCTGGCCCAGCCGCAGGCCCATGTGGGCCATGTTGAACTTCGCCGGGTCGTCCTCGGCGCCGAGCGGGATCAGGTGCTCCAGCGGGACGCCGAAACCGGCGAAGTACCGCTCGATCAGCGCCCGCGGGAAGCGGTCGATGCCGGCCGGCACCGGGGTGTGGGTGGTGAACACCGTGCCGGCGCGGACGGCCTGCAGCGCCTCGGGGAACGACAGCCCGTGGGACTCGGTGAGCTCGCGGATCCGCTCCACCCCCTGGAAGCCGGCGTGGCCCTCGTTGGCGTGGAACACCTCCGGCGCCGGGGTCCCGGTGAGCTGGCAGTACGCCCGCAGCGCCCGGACGCCGCCGATGCCCAGCAGCATCTCCTGGCGCAGCCGGTGGTCCTCGTCGCCGCCGTACAGCCGGTCGGTGACCCCGCGCTCGGCCGGGGCGTTCTCCTCGATGTCGCTGTCGAGCAGCAGCAGGGAGACCCGGCCGACCTGGGCCCGCCACACGTGGGCGTGCAGCGCGCGCCCCTCGGGCAGCGGGACGTGCACGACGACGGCGGACCCGTCGGACTGGCGCAGCAGCTTGACCGGCAGGCCGTGCGGGTCCAGCGAGGGGTAGTGCTCCAGCTGCCAGCCGTCGGCCGACAGCCCCTGCTCGAAGTAGCCGGCCCGGTACAGCAGCCCCACGCCGATCAGCGGCACCCCGAGGTCGGAGGCGGCCTTGAGGTGGTCCCCGGCCAGGATGCCCAGGCCGCCGGAGTACTGCGGCAGCACCTCGGTGATGCCGAACTCCGCGCTGAAGTAGGCGATCGACGCCGGCGCGTCCTCCCCCAGCGACTGGTACCAGTGCGGGCCCGACAGGTACTCCTCCAGGTCGTCGACCGCGTCCTGCAGGCGGCGCACGAAGCGCCGGTCCCTGGCCAGCGTGGCCAGCCGCTCGGCGGAGACCTCGCCGAGCACCTTCACCGGATCGCCGCCGCAGGTCTGCCAGAGCTCGGGATCGAGGGCCTCGAACAGGTCCCGGGTCTCCGGGTGCCAGGACCACCGGAGGTTCATGACGAGTTGGGCGAGCGGCATCAGCTCCTCGGGGAGGGATGCCCGGACCGTGAACCGACGGAGAGCACGCACCGGCCGAGACTATCCATGTCGGGGCCTCCGCTCCCGCCGACGGCGGTCAGGCGGTCAGGTAGACGCGGGCCGGGCCGGCGACCCGCACGGACACGGCAGAACCGGACGCGCGATCCCTGCTGCGCTCGCGGACGGTGAAGTGCTCCACCCCGCCGGGCCCGCTGACCGCGATCCGGACCAGCGAGTCGGCTCCGGCGAAGACGACCGACCCCACGGTCGCCGGCACGCCGCCGGAGGCGCCGGGTTCGCCCAGCTCCACCTGTTCCGGCCGGAGCAGCGCCCGCACCGCCGCACCGGCGCACGTGACGTCCTCCGCGACCGGGAGCTCGCCCAGGACGGTGCGCACGCCACCGGGGACGGCGGTCCCGGGCAGGACGATCGACTCGCCGACGAACGTCGCCACCCCCAGGTCGACCGGCTCGCGGTACAGGGTGGCCGGAGCAGCGGCCTGGACGACCCGGCCGTGCCGGAGGACGGCGACGAGGTCCGCCGAGGACAGCGCCTCCTGCTGGTCGTGCGTGACGAGGACCGCGGTGGCCCCGTCCGCGGCGAGCGCGGCCCGGACGTCGGCGCGCAGGTCGGCCCGCAGCCCGGCGTCCAGCGCGCTGAACGGCTCGTCGAGCAGGACCAGCGCCGGTCGTGGCGCGAGCGCGCGCGCGACGGCCACCCGCTGCTGCTGGCCGCCGGAGAGCTCGTGCGGCATGCGCTCGCCGAGCCCCTCGAGCCCCACCAGCCGGAGCGCCTCGGCCACGCGGCCGGTCCGCCGCTCGGCCCGGGAGAGGCCGAAGGCGACGTTCTCCCCCAGGGACAGGTGCGGGAACAGCGCCCCCTCCTGCGGGACCACGCCCACCCGCCGGCGCTCCGGCGGCAGGTGGACCTCCGGGCCGGCGACCGTCCGGCCACCCACGGTGATCGTGCCCGAGTCCGGCCGCTCGAACCCCGCGATCAGGCGCAGCAGCGTGGTCTTCCCGCAGCCGGAGGGGCCCAGCACGGCCGTCAGGCTCCCCTGCGGCACGGCGAGGCTCGCCCCGTCGAGGACCGGCACCGGCCCGTAGGCCTTGACCAGCCCGTCGACGACCAGCCCGGCGCCGGGATCACCGCGGTCAGCCACGACGCCCCTGCCACCAGACGAGCAACCCGCCCGGAACCGCCGCGAGCAGCACGATGAGGGCGGCATACGGCGCGGCCGCGGCGTACTGCCCGACGCCCGTGGTCGTCCACAGCCGCATCGCCAGGGTCTCCGTCCCGGTGGGGTGCAGCACCAGCGTGGCAGTGAGCTCCTTGAGGCCGGACAGGAGCACGAGGAGGGCGCCGGCCGCGATCCCGGGTGCGGCCAGCGGGAGTGTGACCGCCCGGAGCACCTGGCTCGGGCTCCGGCCGAGTGACCGAGCCGCCTCCTCCAGGACCGGCGGGCACTGGGCGGCCGAGGCACGGATCGCCCCGACCGCCAGGGGGAGGAAGAGGATCGCGTAGGCCAGGACCAGCAGGGCGGGGCTGAGGTAGACGGCCGGCGCGTGCCGCACCGAGAGGTAGACCAGCGACAGGGCGACGACGATCGCCGGCACGGCGTGCGGCAGCCAGCTACCCGCCTCGAGAGCGCGCGCGGTGCGCCCCGCGTGGCGCCCGGCCAGCAGGCCCACCGGCAGCGCGAGCACGAGGGTCAGCACCATGCCGGCGACCGCGTACCCCGCCGTCGTCACGGCCGCCGATGCCAGCCGGGAGCCGTCCAGGTCGCTGGACCGGCCGACCGTCAGCCACCACCCCAGGCTGGCCAGGGGGACCCCCAGCGCGGCGACGAGCACGAGTCCCAGGGCCGCCGGAGCAGCCAGCCGGGCGGCGCCGGCCAGACATCGCGGCCTCGGACGGCGACCGGCGCCGCCGCCCAGGCGGGCGAACCGGGCCCGCCCCCGGCTGCGCAGCTCGGCCAGGACGACGATGCCGGTCACGGCCACCAGCAGCAGGGACAGGGTCGTGGGCACGAGCCGCGTGAAGCTGTTCTCCATCGAGGTCGCGATCGAGCGCGTGAGCGTGTCGACCCGCATGATCGACACCGAGCCGAAGTCGGCCAGGACGTACGTGACGACCAGCAGGGTGCCGGCCGCGGCCGCCGGGCGCAGCTGGGGAACGGTCACCCGGCGGAAGGCCGCCCACGGGCCGCGCCCCGACGACCGGGCCACCTCCTCCCATGCCGGATCCAACCCGCGGAGCGCGGCCGCGACGGGCAGGTAGACGTAGGGGTAGCAGCAGAGCGTGAGGACCAGGGCGGCTCCCCAGAACCCCCGCACCGCCGGCGCGGCAGCCAGCCAGGTGTAGGCGGCCACGTAGGACGGCACCGCGAGCGGCAGTGCCAGCGCGAGCGCGAGGACCCGGCGCCCCGGGAAGTCGTGCCGCTCGACCAGCCACGCGGCGCCCGACCCCACGGCGAGGCTGCCCGCGGCGACCACGGCCGCGAGCGCCAGGGTGACGCCGAACAGCTCCAGGGTGCGGGGGCGGAGGAGGACGTCGAGCATCTCCCCGGCGTTGGCCCCCGCCGCCATGGCGACGAGGTGCCCCAGCGGCAGCACCGCGACCGCGCAGCTGAGCACGGCCGGGATCAGCAGCAACCGGGGCAGCCTCCGGCGCGCGCTCCGGCGGACCCCGCGTGGCGGCGGGAGGACCGACGGCGCGACCCCACCGGCGCCGGCATCGAGGATGCCGGCGCCGGTCGGGGCGGTGCGTACGGCGAGGTCGGCGTCGGTCAGGTCAGACCCACCCGGTCCAGCAGCTCGAGGGTCTGCGACAAGGAGGCCAGGTCGTCGAGGTCGATGGCGGGGGCCTGCAGCGCGTCGAGCGGCGGCAGCTGCGCCTCGGCCGACACCGAGTCGGTCATCGGGTACTCGTACGTCTCCTGAGCGAAGTACTCCTGCGCCCGGTCGCTGAGGAGGAAGGCCACGAGCGCGGTGGCGTCCTCCGCCCGGTCGGTGGAGCTGATCACCCCGGACCCGCTGACGTTGACCAGCGAGCCCGCGGCCCCGTCCTGCAGGTAGGCCAGCTGGACCTGCACGTTCTCCACCCCGACCTCGGCGGCGAGCTCGAACCAGTAGTAGTGGTTGATCAGGCCCATCGGCAGCTGTCCGGAGTCGACGGCCGTGAGGATGTCGCCGTTGCCGTCGAACGTCTGCGCGTCGTTGTCCACGAGGGCGCGGAGGAACTCCTCGGCGGCCTCCTCGCCCTCCAGCTGGCGCAGCGCGGTCACGAAGGCCTGGAACGAGGCGTTCCCCGGCGCGATGCCGAGCTGCCCGGCGAAGCGCGGGTCGACCAGGTCCGCGGTGTCCCGGGGCAGCTCCGCCTCGGCGATCAGGTCGGGGTTGTAGGCGACGACGCGCGCCCGCCCGGTCACCGGGACCCAGCGGCCGTCCTCGTCCGCGTAGGCCTCGAAGGTCTGTCCGGTGAGCTCCGCGGGAAGGTCCGCCAGGCAGTCGGAGTCCCCGAGCGCCCCGAGCGCACCGGCGTCCTGCAGCAGCACGACGTCGGCCGGGCTCTCCGCGCCCTCGGCGAGGATCTGTGCCGTGATCGAGGAGGTCGACCCGTACCGGACCGCCAGCTCGATGCCCGTCTCGGCGGTGAACTCCTCGAGGATCGGCGCGACGAGCTGCTCGTTGCGACCGGAGTACACGACCAGAGCGTCCCCGTCGACGGGCGAGGCCGACGCCTCGGGGTCCACCTCGCCGTACTCGACGGCCCCGGCCCGGCACGTGGTCTCCGCGGCCGAGGCGCCCCCCTCGTCGTCGGAGGCGTCGCCGCACGCCGCGAGACCCAGGGCGAGGAGGCCCGCCCCGGCGGCGGCCACGGCACGTGGGGAACGGGTGGGGTGAGCGCGCACGAGAACTCCGTTGTCATCGGCCACTGTCGGTCAGCGACGGTGAGGTGAGGCTAACCGAACCACTCGGTGAGCGACCCGGCAGGCCCCCGGGCACGGGGCCACCGGTGCGGGTCCGGCGGCCGCGATCCGTCCCGACGTGCCCGACCCACGCCCTCTCGCTAGCGTGATCGCGATGACTGGCCGCGCAGACCTCCGCCTCGGCATCACCGATGTCGCCCCCGTCGTGTCCTGCGGGTCCTTCTCGGCCCGCGCCGTGGTCGGCGAGCACCTGCCGATCACCGCCACCGTGTTCCGCGAGGGCCACGACGCCGTCGCCGCGAACGTCGTGTGGAGCCCACCCGGCGAGACGGCCGGCGGTCCAGCCCGCACCACGCCCGACGGCACCGGCGGCGTCTCCACCCGGATGGCGCCCTACAGCCAGGAGCCCGACCGCTGGCTGGC
The DNA here is from genome assembly GCF_046233715.1 of Trujillonella humicola. Taxonomy (NCBI): domain Bacteria; kingdom Bacillati; phylum Actinomycetota; class Actinomycetes; order Geodermatophilales; family Geodermatophilaceae; genus Trujillonella; species Trujillonella humicola. The sequence continues at coordinate 102,303 of NZ_JBJNRJ010000009.1, forward strand.
CACGGTCGTGCCCGACCGCGAGGGCCGCTCGACGTTCCGGGTGGAGGCGTGGAGCGATCCGCTGGCCACCTGGCACCACGCCGTCGAGGTCAAGATCGAGGCCGGGCAGGGCCCCGAGGACCTCGCCAACGACCTCGAGGAGGGCGCCCGGCTCGTCGAGCGGGTCGCCGCCGAGGCCGACGAGGAGTGGCGGGGCCGGCTGGCCGACGTGGTGACCGCGCTGCGCGACACCGGCCGGGTCCTGCACGAGCGGGTGGCGCCGGCCCTGGCACCCGCGGTCCAGGAGTACCTGCACGACCACCCGGTCCGCGAGCTGGTCACCGCCACGCCCGAGTACCAGGTGTGGGTCGACCGGCCGCGGGCGCTGTACGGCTCCTGGTACGAGTTCTTCCCCCGGTCGACCGGGCCCGTCGTGGGCGGGACCCCCACCCACGGCACGTTCACCACCGCGGCCGACCGGCTGCCCGCGGTCGCCGACATGGGCTTCGACGTCGTCTACCTGCCGCCGATCCACCCGATCGGCACGGTCAACCGCAAGGGCCGCAACAACACGCTCAGCCCGGAGCCCGACGACGTCGGCTCCCCGTGGGCCATCGGCTCCGCCGAGGGCGGTCACGACGCGGTGCACCCGCAGCTGGGCACGATGGAGGACTTCCGCGCGTTCGTGGACCGCACCCGCGAGCTGGGCATGGAGGTGGCCCTGGACTTCGCGCTGCAGGCCGCACCCGACCACCCGTGGGTGACCAGCCACCCGGAGTGGTTCACCACCAAGCCCGACGGCACGATCGCCTACGCGGAGAACCCGCCGAAGAAGTACCAGGACATCTACCCGGTCAACTTCGACAACGACCCCGAGGGCATCTACGCCGAGTGCCGCCGGGTGATCCAGGTCTGGATCGACGCCGGGGTGAAGGTCTTCCGCGTCGACAACCCGCACACCAAGCCGCTGAACTTCTGGCACTGGCTCATCTGGGACGTCAAGGAGAGCCACCCCGACGTGCTGTTCCTCGCCGAGGCCTTCACGCGGCCGGCGATGATGCACCAGCTGGCCCGGCTGGGGTACACGCAGTCGTACACGTACTTCACCTGGCGCACCGAGCGCGGCGAGATCGAGGAGTACGGCCGCGAACTCGCCGAGAACGCGCACTACATGCGGCCCAACTTCTTCGTGAACACCCCGGACATCCTGCACGCGTCGCTGCAGTACGGCGGGCCGCCGATGTTCAAGATCCGCGCGGTGCTGGCGTCGATGATGAGCCCGACCTGGGGCGTCTACTCCGGCTACGAGCTGTACGAGCACGTGGCGGTGCGCCCGGGCAGCGAGGAGTACCTCGACAGCGAGAAGTACCAGCTGCGCCCGCGCGACTTCGCCGCGGCCGAGGCGGCGGGCCGCAGCCTGGCGCCGTACCTCACCCGGCTCAACGAGATCCGCCGCGCCCACCCGGCGCTGCAGCAGCTGCGCACGCTGCGGTTCCACCCGGTCGACAACCCGAACCTGATCTGCTTCTCCAAGACCGACCCCGGCTCGCAGGACGCCGTCCTGGTGGTCGTCGCGCTGGAGAGCCACAACCGGCAGATCGGGACGACGGCGCTGGACATGAGCGTGCTGGGTCTGGACTGGCACGAGCGGTTCACGGTCCGCGACGAGCTGTCGGGCGCCACCTACGACTGGGGCCAGTTCAACTACGTCGAGCTCGACCCGTACCACGAGCCGGCGCACGTCTTCTCGGTCACGTTCCCCCGGCCGGTGACCTGGCCGCCGCCGGTCGCCTGATGAAGGACCCCCTCGCCCCCCGCCGTCCGCACGACCGCGGCGGGGGACGGCGAGGGGGCCGCGCACCCCACCCGCTCAGCACTACCGAGGGGCACTCCTCCCGATGACCGTTCCCGTTCCCGACTCACCCCGTCGCTCCGCGCTGCCCCCACCCGGCACCGACCCGGAGTGGTACAAGCGCGCGGTCTTCTACGAGGTGCTCGTGCGCGGCTTCGCCGACAGCAACGCCGACGGCGTGGGCGACCTGCGCGGGATGATCGACAAGCTGGACTACCTGCAGTGGCTCGGCGTCGACTGCCTGTGGCTGCCGCCGTTCTTCGCCTCGCCGCTGCGCGACGGTGGCTACGACGTCAGCGACTACACCGCGGTGCTGCCCGAGTTCGGCGACATCGAGGACTTCCGCGAGCTGCTCGAGGAGGCGCACTCCCGCGGCATCCGCGTGATCATCGACTTCGTCATGAACCACACCTCGGACCAGCACCCCTGGTTCCAGGCCAGCCGCAGCGACCCGGAGGGTCCCTACGGCGACTTCTACGTGTGGGCCGACGACGACACCGGCTACACCGACGCCCGGATCATCTTCGTCGACACAGAGTCGTCGAACTGGACCTTCGACCCGGTGCGCAAGCAGTACTTCTGGCACCGGTTCTTCTCCCACCAGCCCGACCTGAACTTCGAGAACCCGAAGGTCGTCGAGGCGGTCCTCGAGGCGCTGCGCTTCTGGCTGGACCTGGGCATCGACGGGTTCCGGCTGGACGCCGTCCCCTACCTGTTCGAGGAGGAGGGGACCAACTGCGAGAACCTCCCCCGGACCCACGAGCTGCTCAAGCAGGTGCGCAAGGTGGTCGACCGCGACTACCCCGACCGGGTGCTGCTGTGCGAGGCGAACCAGTGGCCGGCCGACGTCGTCGAGTACTTCGGCGAGGACGGCGACGAGTGCCAGATGGCCTTCCACTTCCCGGTCATGCCCCGCCTGTTCATGGGCGTCCGGCGGGAGCAGCGCTTCCCCATCTCGGAGATCATGGCGCAGACGCCGGACATCCCCGACAACTGCCAGTGGGGCATCTTCCTGCGCAACCACGACGAGCTGACCCTCGAGATGGTCACCGACGAGGAACGCGACTACATGTGGGCGGAGTACGCCAAGGACCCCCGCATGAAGGCCAACATCGGCATCCGCCGCCGGCTGGCGCCGCTGCTGGACAACGACATCGACACCCTCGAGCTGTTCAACGCCCTGCTGCTGAGCCTGCCCGGCTCCCCGGTCCTCTACTACGGGGACGAGATCGGCATGGGCGACAACATCTGGCTCGGTGACCGCGACGGCGTCCGCACCCCCATGCAGTGGACCCCGGACCGCAACGGCGGGTTCTCCACCGCCGACCCGCAGCGGATGTACCTGCCGCTCAACGCCGACCCGGTCTACGGCTACCAGGTCACCAACGTCGAGTCCCAGCTGCGGAACACGACCTCGCTGCTGCACTGGATCCGGGAGATGCTGCGCGTGCGCGGCCAGCACCCGACCTTCGGGCTGGGCAGCTATGCCGAGATCGGCTCGCGCAACCCCACGGTGCTGTCGTTCGTGCGGGAGTTCGGCGACGACGTCGTGCTGTGCGTGAACAACCTGTCGCGCTTCCCCCAGCCGGTCGAGCTGGACCTGCGCCGCTTCGAGGGCTACACGCCGATCGAGCTGACCGGGCGGGTGGAGTTCCCCCAGATCGGCGTCCTGCCGTACATGCTCACGCTCGCCGGGCACGGCTTCTACTGGTTCGAGCTGGCCAAGCCGGCCCCCGAGCCCGAGCCGGTCGTCGAGGAGCACGAGCCCACCACCAGCGCGGTCGCCGACTCGCTGCTCGCCGCGGGCGTCGTCTCCGCCGCCGAGGACGTACCGGGAGGGGACCGATGAGCGCGCTCACCGACATCCTGCGCGAGTGGATGCCGCACCAGCGCTGGTTCGGCGGCAAGGGACGCGAGTGGACCGGCGTCGAGGAGGAGGGCTTCCTCCTCAGCCGGGTCGACCCGGTGCTCTCGGTGCACCGGGTGCGGGTCTCCTACGCCGACGGCGGCAGTGACACCTACCTCGTCCCGCTGTCGTGGCGCGACCACGCCGTCGAGGAGCTGTCGACGGCGTTCGTCGGCGCCGTCGCGGGCGGTGACCGCGAGGGCCACGCCGTCGAGAACTACGCCTACGACGCGATGCGCGACCGCGACGCCACCCCGCCGTGGCTGGTGCACCTCGTCGCCGCCGACACCGTCGGCCCGATGCACTTCCACCCCGCCGGGGTCGCCGCCATCCCCGAGGGGGTGCCCGGCGACGTCGTCTCCACCGAGCAGAGCAACACCTCGCTGGTCTACGGCCAGGAGGCGATCTTCAAGCTGTTCCGCCGGCTGGAGCCCGGGCTCAACCCCGACGTGGAGATCCACGCGGCCCTCCGCGAGACCCGCAACGAGCACATCGCCCCGCTGCTCGGGCACATCGAGATCCTCGATCCCGACCCGTCGCGGGAGCCGGCCACGGTCGCGATGCTGCAGACCTTCGTCCCCAACGCGAGCGACGGGTGGCGCCTGGCCACCGCGAGCGTGCGCGACCTCTACGCCGAGGGCGATCTGCACGCCGACGAGGTGGGGGGTGACTTCGCCGCCGACAGCGAGCGGCTCGGCGCGGCGACCGCCTCGGTGCACCGCGACCTCGCCGAGGTGCTCCCGACCCGACCGGCCGACCGCGCGTGGTTCGCCGCCGCGGCCGAGGAGATGACCGGCCGGCTGGAGGCCGCGCTGCCGGTCGTCCCGCAGCTGGAGGAGCACGCCGAGGGCCTGCGGCGGCTCTACGAGCAGCTCGCCGGCTGCGACGAGCCGGTCGTGCGCCAGCGCGTGCACGGCGACCTGCACCTGGGCCAGGTGCTGCGCACCGCCACCGGCTGGATCATCCTCGACTTCGAGGGTGAGCCGGCGCGGCCGCTGGCCGCTCGGCGCCAGCTGGACAGCCCGATGCGCGACGTCGCCGGGATGCTCCGCAGCTTCGACTACGCCGCCCGGCACATGCTGGTGGAGCAACCCGAGGACGCCCAGCGCGCCTACCGCGCCCAGGAGTGGGCCGAGCGCAACCGCGGCGCCTTCTGCGCCGGTTACTCCGCCGCGAGCGGGCTCGACCCCTGCGCCGACTCCCCCGTGCTCCGGGCCTTCGAGGCGGACAAGGCCGTCTACGAGTGCCTCTACGAGGCGCGCAACCGCCCCCACTGGCTGATGATCCCGTTGCAGTCGCTGGCGCGGCTCGCGACCGGGAGCTGATGGACGACCCCGCTGCCCCCGACCGCTCGCAGGCGCGCGGTGGGCCGGCGCCGAGGGGCCGGGACGGCATGACACAGACTCCGATGAAGAGGACCCCCAGATGAGCTCCGAGACCCCGGACAGCCCGGCCACCCGCGAGCAGCTGCAGCAGGCGGTCGACCAGATGGCCGAGCAGGCGCGGTCCGCCGAGAACGAGCCCGTCGTCAACGCCACGGTGCCCGGCCCGGGCACCGCCGCGGGCGAGGCTCCCGCCGAGAGGGCACCCGCCGCCAAGAAGGCACCCGCCGCCAAGAAGGCACCCGCCGCGAAGAAAGCGCCCGCGCGGACGGCGACCGCCGCGGAGGGCGCCGCGCCGGCGAAGAAGGCGACCCGCAAGGCGGCGGCGAAGAAGACCGTCGCGGCGCAGGGGATCGTCGCCGAGGTCGAGCCCCCGGCCGACGCCGGGACCGTGGGCGCGCAGAACGCCCCCACCGGGGACGCCGCAGCGGGTCCGGCGGAGCGGTCGCCCAGGAAGGCGCCGGCCGGTCGCGCCCCGGCGAAGCGGGCGCCGCGGAAGAAGGCCACCGCGAGCTCCCCCGCGGACATCCACGAGCCGCAGGCCGAGGTGGTCGCCGAGCAGGGCGGCACCGCGGCACCCGTCGTCGCGCCCGCGCCGATCGCCGAGCCGGGCTCGCCCACCGGGGCCCCGGCCGGTCAGCCGGAGGCGCCGGACCCCGACCCGGCGACGCCGAGCACGCCGCAGGCACCGGAGGAGAGCCCCGCCGCCGCGCCGGCGCCGGACACCGACGGCGTCCCCCCGGGCACCGACGGCGTCCCGCCGGCCTCCGACGGCCCCCGCGCGGTCTCCGGGGACGACCTGCGCGCCGTCGTGGAGGGCTGGTCGCACGACCCGCACGCCGTCCTGGGCGCGCACCCGACCGCGGACGGCTGGGCGGTGCGCACCCTGCGACCCGAGGCGGTGTCGGTCGCCGTCCTCGACGAGGACGGTTCCCGCCACGAGGCGCGCCAGCTGCACGGCGGCGGCATCTACGAGGCACTGCTGCCCTCCCAGCCGGGCGACTACCGCCTGGAGGTGGTCTACGGCGACGGCTCCGGGAGCACCTCCGCGTTCACCGTCGACGACCCCTACCGCTGGCTGCCCACGATCGGCGAGCTGGACCAGCACCTCATCGGCGAGGGCCGGCACGAGCGGCTGTGGGAGGTGCTGGGCGCGCACGTCCGCCGCTACGAGACCCCGCGCGGCACCGTGGAGGGCGTCTCGTTCGCGGTGTGGGCGCCCAACGCCCGCGGGGTCAAGGTGACCGGTGACTTCGACTACTGGGAGGCCCGCTCCTACCCGATGCGGTCGCTGGGCTCGTCGGGGGTGTGGGAGATCTTCGTGCCCGGCATCCAGGTCGGCAGCCGGTACCGGTACCACGTGCTAGGCGCCGACGGGACGTGGCGGGAGAAGTCCGACCCGCTGGCCTTCGCCACCGAGGTGCCGCCGCTCAACGCCTCGGTCGTCACCGAGTCCACGCACGAGTGGGGCGACCAGGAGTGGCTGGCCGCGCGCGCGGCCGGCAACTGGCACGAGCGGCCGATGAGCGTCTACGAGGTCCACCTGGGCTCGTGGCGGCAGGGCCTGTCCTACCGGCAGCTGGCCGACGAGCTGGTCGACTACGTGTCCGCCGCCGGCTTCACCCACATCGAGTGCATGCCCGTCGCCGAGCACCCCTTCGGCGGCTCCTGGGGCTACCAGGTGACCAGCTACTACGCGCCCACCGCGCGATTCGGCAGCCCCGACGACTTCCGCTACCTGGTCGACCGGGCGCACCGGGCCGGCATCGGCGTCATCGTCGACTGGGTCCCGGCGCACTTCCCCAAGGACGCGTGGGCGCTGGCCCGCTTCGACGGCACCCCGCTGTACGAGCACCCCGACCCCCGCCGCGGCGAGCAGCCGGACTGGGGCACCTACGTGTTCGACTTCGGCCGCGTCGAGGTCCGCAACTTCCTGGTCGCGAACGCGCTCTTCTGGTGCCAGGAGTTCCACGTCGACGGCATCCGCGTCGACGCGGTGGCCTCGATGCTCTACCTGGACTACTCCCGTGAGGAGGGCCAGTGGACGCCGAACGTCCACGGCGGGCGGGAGAACCTGGAGGCGGTGGCGTTCCTGCAGGAGATGAACGCGACCGTCTACCGCGAGGTGCCCGGCGTGGTCACCATCGCCGAGGAGTCCACCGCCTGGCCCGGCGTCACGCGGCCCACCTACCTCGGCGGCCTGGGCTTCGGCTTCAAGTGGAACATGGGTTGGATGCACGACTCGCTCGAGTACGTGAGCAAGCAGCCGGTGCACCGCAGCTACCACCACGGCCAGATGACCTTCTCGATGATCTACGCCTACTCCGAGAACTACGTGCTGCCGATCAGCCACGACGAGGTCGTGTACGGCAAGGGCTCGCTGCTGCGGAAGATGCCCGGCGACCGGTGGCAGCAACTGGCCAACCTGCGCGCCTACCTGGCCTTCATGTGGTCGCACCCGGGCAAGCAGCTGCTGTTCATGGGCTCGGAGTTCGGCCAGGACGCCGAGTGGGCCGAGAGCCGGTCGCTGGACTGGTGGCACCTCGACGACCCGGCGCACCGCGGCGTCCTGCAGCTGGTGACCGACCTCAACGCCCGGTATCGCGAACTCGACGCGCTGTGGTCCCTCGACGTCGACCCGGCGGGCTTCCAGTGGATCGACGCCAACGACGCCTCCGGCAACGTGCTGAGCTTCCTGCGCTACGGCAGGCCGCGATCCGAGCAGCTGCCGGAGGGCGCGGAGCCCGGCGAGGACGCCGGCCCGGTCGCCGGCGAGGCGCCGGGGCAGGCACTGGCCGTCGTCGCCAACTTCGCCGGCCACCCGCACCACGGGTACCGCATCGGCCTGCCCCGCGGCGGTGCCTGGCGGGAGGTCCTCAACACCGACGCCGAGGGCTACGGCGGGTCGGGCGTGGGCAACTCCGGGCTCGTCGTCGCCGAGGCGCAGCCCTGGCACGGGCAGCCGTTCTCGGTGACCCTCTCGGCTCCCCCGCTGGGCACCGTCTGGCTGCTGCACGAGGGCTGACCCGCAGGACCCGGCGGCCGGATCCCCGCAGGACCCGGCGGCCGGGTGGCACGCAGGACCCTGGCGGCCGGGTCGCACGCCGATCCGGTCACCGCCTGCGTGGCGCCCGCCACCGGCGGTCGCCGGCGGGCATCATGTGCCCGCTCACGGACGCCCCGCCGGGGCGGCGGCGCCGGCAGACGAGGAACGACGCTCCATGAGGCAGGTCTCGCGCCGCGCGCTGGTCGCGGCCGCGGTGGGCAGCGCGCTGGTCACCGGTTGCACGAGCACCGTCGAGGGCGCGGCGGCGTTCGCCGACCCGGTCACCGACGTCCCCGCGGAGGACTTCCCGATCACCGGGGCCACCGACAGCGACGTCGACCGGTACGCCCGCAACGCGCTCGACGACCTGGTCACCTTCTGGGAGCAGGCCTACCCGGAGGCCTACGGGGAGCCCTTCACGCCGCTGGAGGGCGGGTTCTTCTCGGTCGACTCCGAGGACCTCGACGAGAGCCGCTACCCCGACCACGGCATCGGCTGCCCCGGGTCGCCGACCGATCCGGAGGAGGTGGCCGGCAACGCCTTCTACGACCCGAACTGCGACGTGATCGCCTTCGACACCGCGCTGCTCGCCGAGCTCGGCGAGGAGTACGGCCCGTTCATCGGACCCGCCGTCATGGCCCACGAGATGGGCCATGCCATGCAGTTCCGCTTCGGCTACAACGACTCGTCGATCCAGGACGAGACGCAGGCGGACTGCTTCGCCGGCGCGTTCACCCGCTGGGTGGCCGACGGCAACGGGGCGCACGTGGCCGTGCGCCGGGCGGAGATCGACCCGGTCGTCCTCGGCTTCCTCGGGCTGCGCGACGACGTCGGGTCCGATCCCGAGGACGAGCTCGCCCACGGATCCGGCTTCGACCGGGTGTCGGGCTTCCTGAGCGGCTACGAGGACGGCGTCACCTCCTGCCGCGACGACTTCGGGACCGACCGCGTGTTCACCCAGGTCCCCTTCACCGAGCAGGAGGACTACGCCAACGACGGCAACGCCCCGTACGGGGACGTCCCCGCGCTCGTCGAGGCCACGCTGCCGGTCTTCTACGAGTCGTTCGTCGACGGCTTCGAGCCGCCTGCGGTCGAGACCTTCGACGGCACGGCGCCGGACTGCGGGGACATGGGCGCCGAGGACCGGGACGTGGGGTTCTGCCCGGCCGACGGGACGGTCTACGCCGACGGGACCGACCTGCTGGAGCCCGCCTACGACGACATCGGCGACTTCGCCGTCGTCACGGCGATCGCGCTGCCCTACGCCGAGGCCGCCCGTGCCGCGCTCGGCCTGCCGACCGGCACCCCCGAGGCCACGGTCTCGGCCGTCTGCCTCACCGGCACCTACACGGCGCGGGTCTTCTCCGGCGACTTCTACGACCCCGGGGAGCAGGCGGGGGTCCTGCTCAGCCCGGGCGACGTGGACGAGGCGGTCCTGTTCCTGCTCGCCTACGGGCAGACCGCAGCCGTCCTGCCCCACACCGACGCGACCGGGTTCGAGCTGGTCGGCGCCTTCCGCGCCGGCTTCCTCCAGGGCGCCGGGTCCTGCGGGCTCTGAGCCGGCGGCACCCGGCCCCCCACCAGGAGGACTCGGCGCGAGATTCGGCACCACGGCGGACCGCGCTCGTGCATCATGTGCCGGCTCGCGAACGGACCGCCCGCGGGGCGGCGAACCCCAGTAGACGAGGACGACGCTCCATGAGGCAGGTCTCGCGCCGCGCGATGGTCGCGGCAGCGGTGGGCAGCGCGCTGCTCGCCGGTTGCACCAGCAGCATCGACGGCACCGCGAACCCGCCGGTGACCGACGCGACGGCCGACGAGTTCCCGATCGTGGGAGCGACCGACAACGAGGTCGACCGGATCGCGCGCAACGCCTTCCTCGACCTCAACACCTTCTGGACCCAGGCGTTCCCGGAGTACTTCGGCGAGGACTTCCTGCCGCTGCAGGGCCCCTACTCCTCGGTCGACACCGACGACATCGACTACGGCCAGTACCCGGAGGACACGGGCATCGGCTGCGAGCGATACCCGGTCGACCCGGCCGAGGTGGAGATGAACGCGTTCTACCACTACGGCTGCGACGTCGTCGCCTACGACCGGCCGTTCATCGCCAGCCAGATGGAGCAGTTCGGCCCGTACATCAACTCCGCGATCATGGCGCACGAGTTCGGGCACCTGCTGCAGGGCCCGCTGGACGAACCCGCGGGCCGCATCGGCCGCTTCACCGACATCACGATCTACCTCGAGACCCAGGCCGACTGCCTCGCCGGCGCATTCACCGCGTGGGTCGTGGCCGGCAACGCCGAGCACACGACCGTGCGGGTCGAGGACCTCGACCGGGTCATCACCGGCTTCGTGGAGCTGCGCGACCCGGTCGGCCTGACCGACGTGGACGTCCAGGGCGCCCACGGGTCCGGCTTCGACCGCGCCTCGGCCTTCTACGAGGGCTACACCGACGGCGTGGCCGCCTGCCGGGACAACTACGAGGTGGGCGCGCGCGTCTTCACCGTCGCGGACTTCGCGTCGCAGGAGGACTACGACAACGAGGGCAACGCGCCCTACGCCGACCTGCCCGGCATCATCAACGGCTCCCTGCCGGTGTACTTCGACACCTGGGTGGACGGCTTCTCGGCCCCCTCCCTGGCCACCTTCGACGGCACGGCCCCCGACTGCGGGGACCTGGGCGCCCAGGACCTCGACCTGGGCTGGTGCGAGGCGGACAACACCGTCTACGTCGACGAGACCGACCTGCTGCAGCCGGCATACGAGGAGATCGGCGACTTCGCCGTGGCGACGGCGTTCGCCCTGCCCTACGCGCAGGCCGTCCGGGCGCACCTGGGCCTGGCTCCCGACGACACCACGGCGACGGTCTGCCTCACCGGCGCCTACACCGCGGCCTTCTTCAACGGGGACTTCCAGGAGAACACCACGCTCAGCCCGGGCGACGTCGACGAGGCGATCCAGTTCCTCCTCACCTACGGCCAGACCGAGAGCGTGCTGCCCGACGTCGACGCCACCGGTTTCGAGCTGGTCGGGGCCTTCCGCGCCGGCTTCCTCGGGGGGCCGGGCGCCGCTCCCTGCGGCATCCAGTAGCCGCAGGACCGCGCAGCGCGGTTGCCGTCCCACCGTCGCGGGCACCCCGCGACGGTGGGACGTCCTGGTTCCGGGGTCCGGCGCCGGGGCGGCGCCGGTCCCGCCGCCGTTCTCGCTGCCGTGGCCGCCGGCCTGCTGCTGTCGGGGTGCGTGGTGACGCTCGGCGGCGCGCCGCGGGCCGCCGAGCCGCGGCCACCGGACGTGCCCGACGGCGCGATCACCGTGGTCGGCACCGACGGCGGTCCGGTGGACCAGCTGGCCACCAACGCGCTCGCCGACCTGGAGACCTACTGGGCCCGGACCCTGCCCGACGTCTTCGGCGTCGACCTCGAGCCCCTGCGGGGCGGCTTCTTCAGCGTGGACCCCGACGACGCCGACCCCGCCGACTACCCCGACGGCGTCGGGTGCGGCGCCGAGCCGGCCGCGCTGGCGGACAACGCCTTCTACTGCCAGGCCGGGCGCGTCGCGAACTCCGACTCGATCAGCTGGGACCGCGCCTTCCTCGGCGCGCTCGCCGAGGACTCCGGGCGCTTCCTGCCGGCGCTGGTGATGGCGCACGAGTACGGCCACGCGATCCAGGCGCGGGTCGGCCACCCCCGGACGTCGATCCTCACCGAGACGCAGGCCGACTGCTTCGCCGGCGCCTGGACCGCCTGGGTGGCCGCCGGCGAGGCCGGGCACACCCGGATCCGCGAGGTGGAGCTGGACCAGGTGCTCGGCGGTTACCTCCAGCTGCGCGACCCGGTCGGCACCGGGCAGTTCGAGGAGCAGGCGCACGGCTCCTTCTTCGACCGGGTCTCCGCGTTCCAGGAGGGCTTCGACGCCGGCGCCGAGGCGTGCCGCGACGAGTTCGGTCCCGGCCGGCCGTTCACCCAGCGGGAGTTCAGCGACGCCGACCTGGCGACCGGCGGCGACGGCTTCGAACTGGTCGACCTCTTCCGCAACGGCTTCCTGCAGGGCGCCTCCGCCTGCAACGTCTCCTGAGAGGTGTGCGTGTCGCGACCAGCGGCCGGCCCCCTCGCAGGGCTCCGCCGCGAGCGTGCGAGCGGTGGGGGGCGAGGGGGTCCTTCGTCAGTAGAGGGCGAGCATCAGCTGGCGGCGCGCGGCGGCCACCCGCGGGTCGTCGTCGCCGACGACCGCGAACAGCTCGACCAGGTGCTGGCGGGCGGCGTCGCGGTCGTCGCCGGCGGTGCGCCGCACCGTGTCGACCAGCCGGGCGAACGCGCCCTCGACGTCGCCGGTGCCCAGCAGGAAGTCGGCGGCGCGGGTCTGCGCGGCGACGTCGTCCGGGGCGGCGTCGGCCAGCGCCAGCGCGTCGGGGCCGGCGGCGTCGGCGCGCTGGAACAGCTGCACCTGGCGCAGGGCGAGGCCGGCCACCGGGTGGTCGGGCTCCTCGGCCAGGATCGCCTGGTAGGCCGTCTCGGCGGCGGCCAGGTCGCCGCGCTCGAGGGCGGCCTCGGCGGCGTCCAGCCGCGGGTCCTCGGGCTCCTGCGGCTCGCCCTCGCCGCCGGGGACCGCGCCGCCGGTGGTGGCACGGACCAGCTCGGTGACGAACTGGCGGGCCTGCTCCTCGGGGATCGCACCGGTGAACTCGGCCACCAGCTGCCCCTGCCACACGGCCTTCACCGCCGGGATCCCCTGCACCCGCAGGCCCTGGGCCAGCGCCGGGTTGGCGTCGACGTCGACCTTCGCGAGCACCCAGGAGCCACCGCCCTCGGCGGCCAGTCGCTCGAGAACCGGCGACAGCTGCTTGCACGGCCCGCACCACTCGGCCCACAGGTCCAGCACGACCGGCACCTGGAAGGAGCGGTCGAGGACCTCGCTCTGGAACGTCGCCTCCGTGACGTCCACGACGGCCGCGCCCGGGGCCCCCGCCGGGGCGGCGGCGCTGGGTGGCGGGGCGGCCTGGGCGCGGGCGGCGGCCTCGGACCGGGCCTTGACGGCGGCCAGGTCGACGGCGCCGGACATCGCGGCGGCCAGCTGTGCCTGCTGGGCCTGCGCGCGGGGGTCGGGACGTCCGGGGCGGGAGGGCTGCATGCCCCGATGATCCCACCCCGCACCCGGTCGCGGCGCCCGTGCCCTGCTCAGGCCACGGGGGCCGGGCGCAGCGCCGGCACGGTCCGCAGGCCGAACACCTCGCGCAGCGCGACCCTGGCCGCGTTGTCGCCGCACATGCCGTGCACCGCCGGCCCGGGCGGCGTGGCGGCCGAGGCGAGGTAGATGCCCTCGAGCGGGGTCCGGTAGGTGTTCCAGCGCGGCACCGGGCGGGCCAGCATCTGGCGCAGCGACGCCTCGCCGTTGGAGATGTCGCCGCCCACGTGGTTGGGGTTCCAGGCCTCCATCTGCCGCGCGTCCTTGGTCGCGCGCGCCACGATCGTGTCGCGGAAACCGGGAGCGAAGCGCTCGATCTGCGCCTCGATGGCCTCGGTCATGTCGACGTCGGAGGCGTGCGGCACGTGCACGTAGGCCCAGAAGACGTGCTCGCCGCCGGGCGCACGCGTCGGGTCGACCACGGTCGGCTGCACCGCCAGCACGTACGGCTTCTCCGCCGGCCGGCCGTGCGCCGGGCCCTCCTCGCCCGCCATCGTCTCGGCGAGGGTGCCGGCCACGTGGATGGTCCCGGCCCGCCGGACGTCGGGGTTCGCCCACGGCACCGGCTCGGACAGCACCCAGTCGATCTTGAAGACGCCGGGGCCGTGCTTGTACCGGGACACCCAGCGGCGGTAGCCGTCGTGCACCCGGTCGCCGGCCATCCGCACGAACGCCCGGGGGCTCGTGTCCAGCAGGACCGCCGGCACGCCCTCGAACTCGCGCAGGTCGGTCACCTCGTGGCCGGTGACCAGCTCCCCGCCCTGCTGCTCGAACGCCGTGACCATCGCGTCGGCGAGCTCCTGGGACCCGCCCTCGACCAGCGGCCAGCCGCCGTGGTGGGCCAGCATCCCGAGCAGCATGCCCAGCGCGGAGGTCAGCGGTCGGGCCAGGTCGAGCATCCCGTGCGCGGCAGCGCCGGCGAGCAGCGCCTGCCCCTCGTCCGTGTCGAAGTTGCGCCGGGCCAGCCACCGCACGTTCGGCAGGCCGGTCAGCCCGAACCGCGCGACCTGCAGCGGGCTGCGGGTGGGCAGCCGGCGCAGCATGCTGGTGAGGAAGAAGTCGACGACGTCCTCCCGGTGCTCGACCAGCGGCTCGAAGAGCCGGCGGTAGGCCGCCGCGTCCTCACCCAGGCCATCGGCGGTCTCCTCCAGCGACCGCCGGGCGACCGCGGCGCGGCCGCCGTCGAGCGGGTGGGCGTAGCAGACCTCGGGGTGCACCAGCCGCACGCCCCGGCTCGCCAGGTCGAACTCGCGGAAGAACGGCGAGACCGCGGCCATCGGGTGCACGGTCGAGCAGACGTCGTGGCGGACGCCGGAGCTGATCAGCTCCTCGGTGCGCATGCCGCCCCCGGGGCGGTCCGCCTGCTCGACGAGCTGGACGCGCAGGCCCGCGGCCGACAACCGCAGCGCCGCGGCCAGCCCGTTGGGTCCTGCTCCGACGACGACGGCGTCCGGCTCGGTGCTCACCGTGCCATCCTCGCCGAGCGGTTCCCGGGCTGCGCCCCGGAGCAGCCCAAGAGCAGCCCCGGAGCTGGTTCAGAGCTGGTTCAGAGCTGCGCGAGCAGCTCGTCGGCAGCCCTGAACGGGTCGCTCCGCCCGGCCACGACCTGCGCGGCGAGCGAGTCCAGGGCCGCGGAGCCGCGGACGTCACCCATCCGCTCCCGCAGCCCGGCGAGCGCGATCGCCTCGATCTCGCGGGCGGCCCGCTCGGTGCGCCGTCGCCGGCCCTCCCCCGAGGCCTCGAGCCACGCGGCGTGGGCGTCGAGCTGCTCGAGGACGCCGTCGATGCCGTTGTCGGTGTCGCGGCTGGCCACCGTCCGGCAGATCGGCGGCCGCCACCGGCCCGGCCCGTCGTGCCGGCCGCCGAGGGACTGCATCGACCGCAGGTCCCGCACGGTCTGCGCGGCGCCGTCCCGGTCGGCCTTGTTGACCACGAAGACGTCGGCGATCTCCAGGATCCCGGCCTTGGCCGCCTGGATGCCGTCGCCCATCCCGGGCGCGACCAGCACCAGCGTCGTGTCGGCCAGCGAGGCGATCTCCAGCTCGGACTGCCCGACGCCGACGGTCTCGACGAGGACGACGTCGCAGCCGGCCGCGTCGAGCACCCGCAGCGCCTGGGGCGTCGCCCACGAGAGACCGCCCAGGTGCCCGCGGGAGGCCATCGAGCGGATGTAGACGCCGCGGTCACCCGCGTGGTCCTGCATCCGCACGCGGTCGCCGAGCAGCGCGCCGCCGGAGAACGGCGACGACGGGTCGACCGCGAGGACCCCCATGCGCAGGCCCCGCGCGCGCAGCGCCCGCACCAGGGCCGTGGTCGTCGTCGACTTGCCGACACCGGGCGAGCCGGTCAGCCCGATGACCCGCGCGGAGCCGGTGTGCGGGGCCAGCGCCGCGGCGACCTCGCGCAGCGCGGGGCTCGCGTCCTCGACCAGCGAGATCAGCCGGGCGACCGACCGGGGGTCACCGGCGCGGGCGCCCTCGACGAGCGCGGGGACGTCGACCGCGCGCCGGCCCCGCCTCCCCGGGGGGACGGCGGGACCGGGCGTCTGTACCGCGGTGCCCTCGACGGCCCCGCTCACGCCCCGGCGGGTGCGGGGACGTGCAGGACCAGCGCGTCGCCCTGGCCGCCGCCGCCGCACAGGGCGGCGGCGCCGACACCGCCGCCGCGGCGGCGCAGCTCCAGGGCGAGGTCGAGCACGATGCGGGCGCCGCTCATGCCGACCGGGTGGCCCAGCGCGATGGCGCCGCCGTTGGGGTTGACCCTCTCCGGGTCGATGCCGAGCTCACGGGTGGAGACGATGCCGACCGCGGCGAAGGCCTCGTTGAGCTCGACCAGGTCCAGGTCGGTGGGGTCGATGCCCTCGCGCTCGCAGGCCTTCTTGATGGCCCGCGAGGGCTGGGACTGCAGCGTGGCGTCCGGCCCGGCGACCACGCCGTGCGCACCGATCTCGGCGAGCACGGTGCAGCCCAGCTCGGCGGCCTTGGCCGCGCTCATCACGACCACCGCGCAGGCGCCGTCGGAGATCTGCGACGCCGTCCCGGCGGTGATGGTGCCGTCCTTCGCGAACGCCGGCCGGAGCTTGGCCAGGCTCTCCACGGTGGTGTCGGCGCGGATGCCCTCGTCCTCGCGGAACTCGATCGGGTCGCCCTTGCGCTGCGGGATCAGCACGGGGGTGATCTCCTCGTCGAAGACGCCGTTCTTGGCCGCGCGCGCGGCCTTCTGGTGGCTCTCGGCGGCGAAGGCGTCCTGCTCCTCGCGGGTCAGCTGGTAGCGGCTGTTGGCCTGCTCGGTGAGCACGCCCATCGCGACCTGGTCGAAGGTGTCCGACAGCCCGTCGTGGGCCATCGAGTCCACCAGCGTGGAGTCGCCGTACTTCGTGCCCGTCCGGCCGCTCATCAGCAGGTGCGGCGCCTGCGTCATCGACTCCATGCCGCCGGCGACCACGACGTCGAACTCACCGGCGCGGATGAGCTGGTCGGCCAGGGCGATCGCGTCGATGCCGGACAGGCACACCTTGTTGAGCGTGAACGAGGGCACCGACATCGGGATGCCACCGGCCACCGCGGCCGGGCGGGCGGGGTTCTGCCCGGCACCGGCCTGGATGACCTGGCCCATGATCACGTAGTCGACCTGGTCGCCGGAGATGCCGGCCCGCTCGAGCGCCGCCTTGATGGCGATCCCGCCGAGGTCGGCGGCCGAGAAGTCCTTGAGCGAGCCGAGCAGCCGGCCCATCGGCGTGCGCGCGCCGCTGACGATGACCGAACGGGACATGGGTGCCTCCAGATACGCCGGGCGCCCACGCTGGCGACCGGGCCGGTGGGGCCGGCCGGGGTGGGCTCGCCGCTCCGGCCGGGTGGGCTGATCCAGAGCTTAGGACGCCTCGTGCGGCGAGCGGACCGGTCCGGCGGCGACTGTGCCCCGCGACACACCGCCCGCCCGCCCGGGCCCACCGCCCCGGTGGCGAGCGACGGGAGGCGGGCCGGGCGGCATCGGCGCCCCGCGGGCCGGGCGGCATCGGCGCCCCGCACGCCGGGCCGGTCGACACCGCGCTGCCGGGGCCTCCCGCCCGGTGACGCCCGGCCGGGGCGGGGGGGCGGGGGCCCGCGGGGGGGGCCACCCGCACTCAGGGGGCTGTAGGAGAGGTGGAGGTT
>NZ_JBJNRJ010000009.1:119812-131093 GCF_046233715.1 Trujillonella humicola
CCCCCCCCCCCCCCCCCCCCCCCCCCCCCCCCCCCCCCCCCCCCCCCCCCCCCCCCCCCCCCCCCCCCCCCCCCCCCCCCCCCCCCCCCCCCCGCACTCCCTCAGGACGTCCGAGACGTCCTGCGGCAGGATGCCGCCCGTGACCGACACGCAGACCGGACTGCCCGCGGGCCTGTTCACCACCATCGACCACGTCGGCATCGCCGTCCCCGACCTGGACGAGGCCATCGCCTTCTACTCGACGACGTACGGCATCACCTCGGTGCACGAGGAGATGAACGAGGAGCAGGGCGTCCGCGAGGCGATGCTCGCCGTCGGGGACGGCGACACCCGCATCCAGCTGCTGGCACCGCTCACCCCGGAGTCGACGATCGCGAAGTTCATCGGCCGCTCCGGCCCCGGCCTGCAGCAACTGGCCTTCCGCGTGGAGGACGTCGACGCGACCTGCGCGATCCTGCGCGAGCGCGGCCTGCGGCTGCTCTACGACACCCCCAAGCGCGGCACCGCCGACAGCCGGATCAACTTCGTCCACCCGAAGGACGCCGGCGGCGTCCTCGTCGAGCTGGTCGAGCCGGCGCGGACCCCCGCCGCGCACTGACGCCGCGAGCCCGCGGGCTCAACGCGGCCAGGCCACCGGGAAGAGCGGGTGGTCCAGCTCCGCCCCGGCGGGCAGCTCGTCGGCCAGCCCCTCGAACGGCGGGGACGTGCGCCACGGCCGCGGCGCGTGCCGGGCCCCCTCCGACAGGTAGCGCAGCGAGAGCACGCGCCGGCGACCGGGGAACGGGAACCCCGGGGCGCCGTGCACGGTGAGGAAGTCGAAGAACACCGCGTCGCCGGGCTGCAGCTCCCAGGCCCGGATGTCGTGCGCCGACCGGTCGGCCTCGACGTCCGGGAGCTCGGCCAGCGCCCCCTCGGGGAACCAGCGCGCCTCACCGGTCATGAAGGTCCGGGGCATGAGCCACGGGCCGGCGTGGCTGCCGGCCAGCAGCTCCAGGCTCCCGGCCGCCGGAACGGGGTCGACGGGGATCCACGCGCTGACGCCCCTGCCGTCGACGTTGTAGTACGGCTGGTCCTGGTGCCAGGGCGTGCGCTGCGCGGTGCCGCCCTCCTTGACCAGCACGTGGTCGTGGTAGAGCCGCACCCGGCGCGATCGCAGCAGCGCCGCGGCGATCTCCGGCACCCGCGAGCGCAGCGCCAGCGCGGCGACGTCGGGGACGTCGGTCCACCGGCAGAAGTCCTCGACGAACAGCCCCGGGTCCTCGGGCCGGCTGGCGGTCAGCGCCAGGTCCCCGGGCCGGCGCAGCACCTCCTCGACCGCGCGGGTGGCACGCGCCACCTCCTCGGCGTCGAACACGCCGCGGACGCAGACGACGCCGTCCCGGGCGAACTGCTCGACCTGTTCCTGGGAGACCGCAGCCACGTGCGCAGCCTAGGCACCCGGGCGGCGACCCCCTGCCGGACAGTGGCGCAGGTCGCCCCGTCCGGCCTCGCCAGCCTCACTACCCGTCAGTAACATCTGCCCCCACCGCAGCCGCTCCTCCGAGCCGACGAAGACCCGGGAGACATCGTGGACGAGATCAGGGACGCCATCCTGGCCGATCAGCTGGCCGACATCGGGGGGCTCCCGGTGCCGGAGTCCTACCGCGCGGTGGTGGTCCGCAAGGACGAGCAGGACATGTTCGCCGGCCAGGCCACCCGGGACAAGGACCCGCGCAAGTCGCTGCACGTGCAGGAGGTCGCCACCCCGGAGCTGGGCCCGGGTGAGGCGATCGTGGCGGTGATGGCGTCGTCGGTGAACTACAACACCGTGTGGACGTCGATCTTCGAGCCGGTGAGCACCTTCGGGTTCCTGGAGCGCTACGGCCGGGTGTCGGAGCTGACCAAGCGGCACGACCTCCCGTACCACGTGGTGGGCTCGGACCTGGCCGGCGTGGTGCTGAAGGTCGGGCCGGGGGTGAACAAGTGGCGCCCCGGTGACGAGGTCGTCGCGCACTGCCTGTCGGTGGAGCTGGAGGACCCGGCCGGCCACGACGACACGATGATGGACCCCCAGCAGCGGATCTGGGGCTTCGAGACCAACTTCGGCGGGCTGGCCGAGCTCGCCCTGGTCAAGTCCAACCAGCTGATGCCCAAGCCGGCGCACCTGTCGTGGGAGGAGGCCGCCGCCCCCGGGCTGGTGAACTCCACCGCCTACCGGCAGCTGGTGTCGCGCAACGGGGCGAACATGAAGCAGGGCGACACCGTGCTCATCTGGGGCGCCTCGGGCGGCCTCGGCTCATATGCGACGCAGATGGCCCTCAACGGCGGCGCCATCCCCGTCTGCGTCGTCTCCTCCCCCGAGAAGGCCGAGATCGTCCGGCGGATGGGCGCCGAGCTGGTCATCGACCGCTCCGCCGAGGGCTACCGGTTCTGGAAGGACGAGCAGACCCAGGACCCCAAGGAGTGGCAGCGGTTCGGCAAGAAGATCCGCGAGCTCACCGGCGGGGAGGACGTCGACATCGTGTTCGAGCACCCCGGCCGGGAGACCTTCGGCGCCAGCGTCTACGTCGCCAAGAAGGGCGGCACGATCATCACCTGCGCCTCCACCACCGGCTACCTGCACGAGTACGACAACCGGTACCTGTGGATGAACCTGAAGAAGATCCTGTCCTCGCACTTCGCCAACTACAAGGAGGCGTGGGAGGCCAACCGGCTCATCGACAAGGGCCTCGTCCACCCCACCCTGTCCAAGGTGTACCCGATGGCCGAGGTCGGCCAGGCCGCCCTCGACGTCCACCGCAACGCCCACCAGGGCAAGGTCGGCGTCCTCACCCTCGCCCCGGAGGAGGGGCTCGGCGTCCGCGACGGGGAGAAGCGCGCCAAGCACATCGACGCCATCAACCGCTTCCGCGGGGTCTGAGGACGGACCACCCGTCCCCCCACGCCTCGCACGCTCGGCGCGGGTCCCTGACGGGTGGCCACGTGCCGGGGAGGTGCCCTCCCGGGGCACCTCCCCGGCCGGGTCCGCGTTCTATCGTCGGGGGTCACCGCCCCCGTCCCCGGCCCGGCCCGGACCTCGGACCGACACGCCGACGAGCTCCGCCGACTCTGCGAGGATGACCGCATGACCGATCCCCGCCGCGACCTGGTGCCGATGCGCGAGGCCCAGCACTCGTTCGACGTGGTCCTGCGGGGCTTCGACCGCCACCAGGTGGCCGAGACGATCGAACGGCTCGAGGCCGACATCCGCGTGGCGCTCGCCGATCGGGACGCTGCGATGGCCCGGTCCTCCGACCTCGCGGGCCAGCTGTCGGCGATGCACGGGGAGATCGACCAGCTGCGCCGCAAGGCCGCCAGCGCGGGGCCGGCCACCTTCGAGAACATGAGCGAGCGCATCTCGCACATGCTGCGACTGGCCGAGGAGGAGGCCGCCGAGATCCGCCAGGCGGCCCAGCAGGAGGCCTCGGCGCTGCGCGAGCAGACCGCTGCCGAGGAGCGGGCGATGCTCGAGCGGCACGCGGCCGGTCAGGCCGAGGTCGAGCGCATGCTGGCCGAGGCCCGGCAGAACGCCGAGCAGATCGCCACCAAGGCCCAGCTGCGCGCGGACGAGCTCGTGACCAAGGCCCAGGAGAAGGTGGCCCGTCTCGACGCGGAGTCCCAGGCCCGGCGGGCCAAGGTGGAGGAGGACTTCGAGATCGCCCAGCGTGCCCGGCGCGCCGAGGCGGCCCGGCTCGAGGAGGAGCGCGACCGCGCCTCGACGGAGGCGGCCCGGCAGCGGGTGGCCGCCGCCGAGCAGCACGCGGCCCACCTGGTCGGCGAGGCGGAGGCGGCCGCCGCCGCGATCCGCAACGTCCGCGACGAGCTCACCGGCCGGCTGCTCGAGGTCCGCCGGATCCTCGGTTCGCTGCCCGAGCTCGGCGACCGCCCCGTGCCCCCGCCGGCACAGCCGGGCCGCGAGCAGGGCGAGCAGCAGGCCCCTCGGCCCCCGGCCCCCCAGCCGGCTGCGGCGCCGGCCGCTCCGCAGCCCGCCCAGGGTTCCGGTGAGGCGGCGGCCGCCCGCCAGCCGGTGCGCCCGCCGGCGCCGGCGACCCAGCCCGCCGTCCAGCGAGGCGCCCACCGGCCGCCCACCGGCTCCCAGCCGGCCGTCCCGCCGCAGGGCCCGACCACGCAGGTCGCGCTGCAGACCGTCAGCGGCGGCCAGGCCAGCACCCCGCCGGCGCAGCAGACGCAGGTGATCCGCCCGGTCACCGCGCCGCAGCCGGCGGCACGCCCGTCCGGCGGCGCCCCGGAGGGGACCCGGCCGGTCGACCCGCCGACCCTGGTGCAGCCGGCGGTCTCCACCGAGGGCACCGCCGAGCACCGCGCCGAGAGCTCCGGTGACGCGCGCCCCGACGTCCCCTCCGGGGAGCGGACGGAGCCGGCCGAGCGCGACCCCGCGCCGAGCGACGGCGGGACCGCCGCACCCGCGGCGCGCCGCTGACCCCAGCTCCACCGCGCTCCGGCCCGTCCGGTGCGGTACGGACGACGCGTGCCCGACCCTCCCGAGACCACCTCGGCCGACCCACCCGCGCGCCGCGGCGGTCCCCGGCATGCCGCTCCGGAGAACGGCGGCTCGCCGGACGCGGCGGTGTCGACGTGGCACAGCGCTCCCGCGGCCGCCGGCCGGTCCGCCCACCGGCGCCGCAGGAGCACCCGTGGGAGCGGCGGTCGCCGGCGCCGCCAGGGGTGGCCGCGCGTCGGCCCGGCGGGCGGCGCGCTCGCCGCCGTCATCGCCGTGGTGGTGGCGGCGGTGGTGGTGGGGCTGGTCCGGGAGGGGGCCGGGGGCACCGCCGCGGCTCCCGGCACGGACGGTCCGGGCGCCCCCGTCCCGACCGGTGCGCCCCCGGGGCTGCTCGCCTGGCTGCGCACCGAGCTGCCCGTCGGGGGAACCGTCACGGCCACGGCACCGGTCCGCGACGTCCTCGTGCGGGCGGGTGCCGATCCGGCGGTGCTGCCGGAGTCCGCGCCGCCGTGGAGCGGGGACCCGGCCGTGCCCGTCCTGGTCCTGACCGAGACCGAGCCCGGGGGCAGCCGCGTCCTGGCCCGCTTCGACCGCGACGGCGCCGTCCCGCTCCTGCTGGTGGACCCGGCGCCGGTCGAGCCGGCCGAGGAGCTGCGGCGGCAGCGCGAGTCCCTGGCGGCGGCGGTGCTGGCCAACCCCGCCACGCGGACGGAGGGGGACACCCGGGAGGTCCTGGCCTCCGGCGAGGTGGACCCCCGGCTGCTGACCCTGATCGCCGGCCTGACCGCCCGGGAGGGCGTCGGCCTGTGGGAGTTCCCGTCGCTCCCGGGCGAGCAGGGCGGGACCGCGCCCGCCCGCCGGGTGGTCGTCGACGCCGTCGGCGACCGGCCGGTCCCGGCCGACGGCGCGGCCACGCAGCGCCTGGTCGCGTGGCTGGACGCCCAGCTGGCGCCGCTGGCCCCCGACACCGTCGAGGTGACCGGCGACGGCGTGCTCGTCGGCTTCGCCTACGTGCCGGGGCCGGACGCCGTCGTCGCGGCAGCCGGCCGGTGACCGCCGCCGTGCGGCGCAGCCCGGAGCCCGGTAGACGTAGGGGCGGCAGCGCGCGCTGTCGTGCCGCTGCGCTCGCCGGGGCACGGATCCACATCCAGGGGGAACTCGCCGTGCGGAGCACCCGTGCCGTCCTCGCCGTCCTGCTCGCCGCGGTCTGCGCGACGCTGCCGCTGAGCGGGGCGCAGGCCGCCGGCAACGGACAGCTGCGCCTCGCGCACCTGTCCCCCGACACCCCGCCGGTCGACGTCTACGTCGACTCCGTCTCCGCGCCCGGCACGGGGCAGGCCTTCCCCGCGGTCGGGTACGGCACCGTGTCCGACTACCAGCAGGTCCCGCCCGGTACCTACGCGATCAGCATGCGCCAGGCCGGCGCCGACCCGGCGAGCCCCCCGGTGCTGTCGACGACCGTCACGGTCGGCGCCGGTGACGCGCGGACCGTCGCCGGGGTCGGCCCCTTCGCCGACCTCGGCCTCGAGGTGCTGGAGGACGACCTGACCCTGCCGCCGGCCGGCTCCGCCCGCCTGCGCGTGATCGCCGCCGCGGCGACCGCCCCGCAGCTGGACGTCGCCCTGACCGGCGGCTCGGTGGTCACCGCGCTGACGTTCTCCGACACCAGCGACTACGCCGACGTCCCGGCCGGGAGCGCCACGCTGGCGGTGACCCCGGCGGGCGGCGAGCCGGTGTCGCTGCCCGTCGACGTGACCGCCGGCGCGGTGTACAGCGTGCTGGTCCTCGACGCCCCCGGCGGTGGCCTGAGCGTGCGGCCCGTGCTCGACGCGGCCGGGGCGGCGACGGTACCCGCGGGCGGTGTCGAGGCCGGGGGCGGCGGCGCGGCCGGCGGCCCGGCGCTCCCCCGGGTCCTCGCCGGCGTCCTGCTCCTGCTCGTGGTGGGTGGCGGCCTGTTCGGCGTCGCCACCCGCCCCGGCCGGCGGGTCGCCGGCGGTCGGCACTCCGCGGCGTCCTGAGGCCGTGCCGCAGCCCGCCCGGCACCGCCGGCCGCCGTCCCGGCACCGCGCGCCGCGCCGGCGCCGGCTGACGGTGCTGCGGGTGCTGCTGGCCGCCGTGGCGGCGGTCGCGGGCACCGTCGCACTGCTCGACACCGGGCCGCTGGAGCCGTCGCCGGCGGCCACCGCGCTCGTCACGGCCACCGCCCCGCCCGTCGCCCTCCAGGCGCGGGCGGTCGGAGCGGTCGCCGAGCCCGTCCGGGTGCGCGTGCCCGGGATCGGCGTGGACAGCCCGCTGGAGCGGCTGGGCGTCGACGCCGCCGGGGCGCTGGAGGTGCCGGCCGACCACGGCCGGGCGGGCTGGTTCGACGGGGGCCCGGCGCCGGGGGACGTCGGTCCGGCGGTGCTGGCCGGTCACGTCGACTCCACCGCGGGGCCGGCGGTGTTCTGGCGGCTGCGCGACCTGACCGCCGGGGACGAGGTCCTCGTCGACCGCGCGGACGGGACGACGGCGCGGTTCACCGTGACCCGCGTGGAGCGGCACGCCAAGGATGCCTTCCCCACCGACGAGGTCTACGGACCCACCCCCGACGCCCAGCTGCGCCTGGTCACCTGCGGCGGGGAGTTCGACCGCTCGCAGCGCAGCTACCGGGACAACGTCGTCGTCTTCGCGCGGCTGGCCTGAGCTGGGCTACCTGCGGCGGGCCCGGGCGCGCCAGCAGGCCGGGTGCCAGTGCCGGCGCAGGTCGGCGGCCGAGTCGACGTCCCAGGGATCGAGGTCGGAGTCGCGCGGGTAGGCCGGCCAGGTGACCAGGTGCGGCGTCGCCGGCCGGATCGCCTGGTCGCAGCCGGGGCAGCGGTAGCTCTTGGTGCTCGCCGCCCCGGTCAGCGACCGCACCACCCAGTCGCCGTCGGCGGCCTCCTCCACCCGCTCGGCGCGCCGGGCCGGGCCGGGTCCCGGGGACCGCGACCCGGCCCGCGCGCGCCGTCGGGGCACGGGCTCAGCTGCGGGCGTAGTCGCGGAAGCCGCGACCGGTCTTGCGGCCGAGGTAGCCGGCGGTCACCAGGTGCTCCAGCAGCGGGGCCGGGGCGAACCCGGGCTCGCGGAACTCGGTGTAGAGCTCCCGCTCGATGGCCAGCGAGACGTCCAGGCCGACCACGTCGAGCAGCTCGAACGGGCCCATCGGGTAACCGCAGCCCACCTTCATCGCCGCGTCGATGTCGTCGGCGGTGGCGTAGTGCGCCTCGAGCATCTTGACCGCGTCGTTGAGGTAGGGGAACAGCAGCGCGTTGACGATGAACCCGGCCCGGTCGGTGCACGACACCGGGTGCTTGCCCAGCTGCTCGCAGACCGCGTGCGCGGTGGCGGTGACGTCGTCGGCGGTGGAGATGGTCGAGACCACCTCCACCAGCTTCATCACCGGCGCCGGGTTGAAGAAGTGCAGGCCCACCACGTCGGCCGGGCGGCCCGAGGCCCGGGCGCACTCGATCACCGGCAGGCTCGAGGTCGTCGTGGCCAGCACCGCGCCGGGCCTGGCGATCTCCCCGAGCGCGGCGAACAGCGCCTCCTTGACCGGCAGCGACTCCACCACGGCCTCGATCACCAGGTCGCGGTCGGCCATCTCGTCCAGGTCGGTGGTGCCGCGCACCCGGCCCAGCGCCTCGTCGCGGGCGGCCTCCTCCAGCCGGCCACGGGCCACCTGCTTGTCCAGCGACCTGCGCAGCGCCGTGGTGACGGCGGCGACCTTCTCCGCCGACCGGGCGTGGAACAGCACGTCGTAGCCGCCCTTGGCGACCACCTCGACGATGCCGGTGGCCATCGTGCCCGAGCCGACGACGCCCACGGCCGACACCGGCCGGGCGCCGGCCGACGCGCCGCCCGCCGCCGGGGTCAGGGCGTCCGGCACGACCTCGGCGGAGTCCCGCTGGGCGTAGGTGTAGAAGCCGCGGCCGGACTTCCGGCCCAGCAGCCCGGCGGTCATCATCTGCTTGATCACCGGGCTGGGGGCGTGCAGCCGGTTGCGCGACTGCTTGTACATCGTGTCGAGGATCTCGTAGGCGGTGTCGATGCCGATCAGGTCCATCAGCGCCAGCGGGCCCATCGGCAGCCCGCAGCCCAGCCGCATCGCGGCATCGATGTCCTCGCGGGAGGCGTAGCGGGCCTCGAACATCGACACCGCGTGGTTGAGGTAGCCGAACAGCAGGGCGTTGGCGATGAACCCGGCGCGGTCACCGATCGTGACGTCGACCTTGCCCAGGCGGGTGGCCAGCGCCTCGACGTCCTCCACCACCGCCGGCTCGGTGACCACAGTGCGCACCACCTCGACCAGCTTCATGACCGGCGCCGGGTTGAAGAAGTGCATCCCGATCACCCGCGACGGGCGGGCGGTGGCCACCGAGAGCTCGGTCACCGACAGGCTGGAGGTGTTGGTGGCCAGGATCGTGTCCGGCGGGCAGATCGCGTCCAGCTTGCCGAAGATCTCGGTCTTGAGCTCCATCCGCTCCGGCACCGCCTCGATGACCAGCTCGGCGTGCGCCAGGTCCTCCAGCGACGTGGACCAGCGGATCCGGCCGAGGATCTCCTCCCGCTCGGCGGGGTCCAGCTTGCCCCGGCTCACCGCCCGCCCGGTGGACTGCTCCACGTGCCCACGGCCCCGGGCCACCGCCTCGTCGTCGACGTCCACCGCGGTCACCGACAGGCCCGCCCGGGCGAGCACCTCGCTGATCCCGGCACCCATGGTGCCCAGGCCGACGACGCCGACCTCGGTCAGTTCTCTGGCCACGCTGCCACTCCTCCCGATCGCTGATCGACCGGGAGTCTC
Source organism: Trujillonella humicola (assembly GCF_046233715.1). Lineage (NCBI taxonomy): Bacteria > Bacillati > Actinomycetota > Actinomycetes > Geodermatophilales > Geodermatophilaceae > Trujillonella > Trujillonella humicola. Next base: position 129,112 of record NZ_JBJNRJ010000009.1, read on the forward strand.
CCACCCGGAGGCGCCGCCCGCGCGAGCGGGTTACCGGCGGGTAACTAGAACAACCGCTGGGACGGGTCGTCGGTGCCCTTGAGGACGGCGTAGTCGACGGTCAGGCAGTCGATGCCCCGGTCGGCGGCGAGCACGCGGGCCTGCGGCTTGATCTCCTGGGCGGCGAAGACCCCCCGGACGGGAGCGAGCAGCGGGTCGCGGTTGAGCAGCTCGAGGTACCGGGTCAGCTGCTCGACGCCGTCGATCTCCCCGCGCCGCTTCACCTCCACGGCGACCGTCGTCCCCCCGGCGTCGCGGCACAGCAGGTCGACCGGGCCGATGGCCGTCGGGTACTCCCGGCGGACCAGCTGCCAGCCCGCGCCGAAGGTGTCGACGTGCAGGGCCAGCAGCCGCTGCAGCTCGGCCTCGACGCCGTCCTTCTGCAGGCCGGGGTCGACCCCGAGGTCGTGCGAGGAGTCGTGCTCCACCGACTCGATCGTGATGACCAGCTGCTCGCCGGCCTTGTTGGTCACCGTCCAGGTGCCCGCCCCGTCGGTGAGCTCCTCCCGGAGCGAGCACGGCGGGGTCATCCAGTTGAGCGGCTTGTAGGCGCGGTCGTCGGCGTGCACCGACACCGAGCCGTCGGCCTTGACCAGCAGCAGCCGGCTGGCCATGGGGAGGTGGGCGGTCAGCCGCCCGATGTAGTCGACCGAGCAGCGGGCGATGACCAGGCGCACGGGCAGCGACGGTACCGGGCGGGGTCGGCGGGGCCGTTGCAGCGGGGTCGGCGGGGCCGTCGCAGCGGGGTGGGTGGGGCAGGCGAGGCCGTCCGGGAACCGGCGCAGGTCCCCGGACGTCGTCCGACCGTGACGCGGACCTCACTGCGCGGCGTGCTCGCCGTCCTCGCGCTGGTGCTGCTGTGCTCGTGCGCCGAGCGCCCCGACGACGGCGGGGAGGCCGGCGGCCCGCCCCTGGCGCCCGGGCTGCCCGACGGGCTGGTCCTGCAGGTGTCCTACACCGGCGGCTTCGTGACGCCGGAGATGCTCGCGACCCGGTTGCCCCTGGTGAGCATCTACTCCGACGGCCGTGTGCTCTCCGACGGTCCGGTGATCGCCATCTACCCCGGCCCGGCGCTGCCCAACGTGCAGGTGGCCCGGGTGGACGAGGCCACCGTGCGGCAGCTCGTCGAGCAGGCGCTGGCCGCCGGGGTGGCCGAGACCGGCGACCTGGGCACCCCGCCGATCGCCGACGCGGCCTCCACCCGCTTCACCCTGGTGACCGCCGAGGGCACCCACGTGCGGGAGGTCTACGCGCTCGCCGAGGGAGGCGGCGGGACCGACGGCCTGACCCCGGAGCAGCAGGAGGGGCGGGCCGCGCTCGCCGGACTGCTCGACGCGCTCACCGCGACCACGGGCACGTCCGGCGAGGCCTACGTGCCGGAGTCCGTCGCGGTGGTGAGCCGCTCCTGGACCGAGGCCGACGCCGATCCGGAGCTGCCGCAGGCGGAGATGACGTGGCCGGGGCCGCCGCTGCCCGGCGAGCCGCTCGAGCCGGCGCTGGGCCTGTCCTGCCTGACCGCGGAGGGGGCCGACGCGGCCGCCGTCCTCGAGGCCGCCGCGGCGGCCAACACCCGCACCCCGTGGGTGGCCGCCGACGGCTCCCGCTGGGCGCTGTCGTTCCGGCCGCTGCTCCCCCACGAGACCGGCTGCCCCGACCTGCGCGCCTGACCGGAGGAGATCCGCAGGCGTCACGCCGATGTCGTGTCCCCGGACATGTGTCGTGGTGTGGGCTCATGACATGTGTCGCGGTTGGGTTCAGGCGGCTTCCATCCTGGCGTAGCGCTGGTGGGGGTCGAGGGTGAGGTGGCCCAGGGGTTGGCCGTCGAGGGCGTGGAAGACCACGCGGGGTCCGTTGACCAGCAGGGTGATGTGCTGGCCGGCGTAGGCCGCGCCCAGGCGGAGGTCGTGTGCGCCGAGGCCGACGCGGCCGTCGGGGCGCACGGT